>NZ_JBFUID010000042.1:0-55786 GCF_056402055.1 Pseudomonas sp. P4_C4
TCATTGCCGAATACGAACATCGCAACTACCCACCGAGCATATAGCTAACTCACTGGAGAGAGGTGATACAGACCTGGCTATAGGATCACACTACATCCAGGACCCTAACCTTTTTCAACAAGAACTGTTTAAACACTCTTTTTGCTCTATCGTCAGTACCATGTACCCTGGTAACGAAGTAGACCTTGAACAATTCCTGAGCATGAAACATGTTTCCGTCGTTCTGTCAGACAGTAGTACACGCTACGACCAGTTTATCGACGAATTGGGGCATCAACGAGAAATTTACCTTACAACCCCACACTTTATAACGGTCCCGATGATACTGGAGAAAAACCCGAATCTAATCGCAACCGTGCCCGGTGACCTGGGGCAAACATTCCGACGCTACAATGCGGTCAAGGTAATTAAAACCCCGATCAAGTCCCCCAGCTTGCACCTGCGACAGTATTGGCACCCGCGCCATCATCATGACCCCGGAAATATATGGCTTCGCCAGTTGGTCAAGCTTCTTTTCGACAAGTATATGAGTTGATGGGCGTGATATTGGCGCAATCTAATCATTCCCTCACTTCAATGATTGCGGCAATTTACGAGGATAAACCTAYGCTTATTGAATAAGGGAAATGATGAAATTTCACCGCTATGATATTAGAATTTATCGCTATCCAAATATGTGAATAGCGATCGTAAACGCTTCCCCTTAGCTAGAAACAGAGCGTCCACTCAGCTTTTTGGTGGTGTGTGCTTTCTTTAGGATTCGGCGTGCAGAGGAAGCATAAGACATTAAATATGCCGCCGGCCGTTGCGTGGGAACGCGCGATGAAAAATCGCTTGCCCCCCGAAAAAATTTCCGAAGAATATCTGGATATATTATGCCGAGGCGTTACCGAAGCATGTACAAGTTCAGCGGATTGATCGGTCGCACGCGATCGCCCTTGGCATAGACCTAACGAGACTTGATTCTGTCTTTTCCAGCGTACGTGGCGACAGCGACGTCGCCACCTTCATGGGATCAACCAACTCGTGCAATTCCACAGCATCTCGGACGTCAGAGTTGTGCGGCTCCCCTTAAAGATCAGATCACTCCTCTAGCTTTGAATGCCGAGATCTGTCCATCTGAATAGCCCAGTTCCTGCAAAACACTGACACTGTGCTCCCCCAAACCCGGCGAGGGTTTTTCTTCGACCATTTCGGTGTAGGGCATATGCACCGGATGCTTGACGTAGCAGTTTCCCGATTGGGCCGGCACCTCGACAATCATGCCGCGATGTTGCACCTGCGGATCGGCGATTGCCTCGGCGACCGTGTTGATCGGGCTGCAGGGTACGTCGGCCTCCTGAAGCGACTTCATCCAGTACTCACGGCCGCGCTCTTGTAATCTCGAAGTCATCAAGGACTCCAGATGAGCGTGATTCTGCGCGCGCAGCGGACCGTCACGCAGCAGCTGATCATCTATCCACTCAGGTCGCTGCATCGCGATGCACATCCGTTGCCACTGCTCTTCGGTATCAACACAGATGGCAATCGGTTCGTCGGCGGTAGCGAAAGCCTGGAACGGCGCGATCAGCGCGTGGCGACTCCCCAGACGGCGCGGAAGATCACCCACCTGCAGGAAGCGTGCAACAGCGTTTTCCATCATTGCCAGCTGGCAATCGAGCATCGAAATATCGATAAACGCCCCCTTTCCGCCCTCCTGCCCCCTGCCCACCAGCGCTGCCAGCACACCGACGGTGGTGAATAAGCCAGACCCGATATCGCCTAGCGAAATGCCCACGCGTGCAGGTGGTCCGAACTCTTCACCGGTAATGCTCATCATGCCGGACATCGCCTGTGCGACCACGTCAAAAGATGGCAAATGTTTATAAGGGCCATCCTGCCCAAAACCTGAAATTGCGGCGTAAACCAATTGCGGGTTCAACTCACTCACGGCTTCATAACCGAACCCCAATCGTTCCATCGCCCCCGCCCGGTTGTTTTCAATGAACACGTCAGCCGTCGTCAGTAACTGGCGAAGAACAGCTTTGCCCTCCTCCTCTTTCAAGTTCAGCGCGACGCTGCGTTTGTTCCGGTTGACGCTATTGAAGTAGATACTTTCCTCGTCTTTGAACGGCGCAACGCTGCGGGTGTAGTCCCCGCCTTGCGGCCGCTCAATCTTGATGACATCAGCCCCGAGCATCGCGAGCAGCCAAGTTGAATAAGGCCCTGCCAACATATGAGTCGCATCAATTACACGTATACCGCTTAGAGGCCCTTTGTTGGGTATTTCAGATTTAATCGACATGACTTCACCCTGCCCGGCAACTGAGTGTTGGCGCCGACGCCGAATTAACCCCATTGCCGAAATGTCACTTACCCAGTCTAATCCTCGCGAACCGTTGCCTGTGCTGAATTTTTTCCTTTTTGGAGGTAGGTCAGTCTTGCGTCGGCACATGGGTCAATTCGGCATCGGCGTCAATAGACTATCCTCTGCATTCGATGCGAATGATGCCTAGAGCTCGACAGCAGTAAAACATGCGCAGATTTCTGCGCAGCATCGACCTCATCAATGTCTGCCTGAACCTTGGCAATGCGGGAACGCTTTAAGGGCTGCCCCTCAATGAAAGTGATCCCCCCTTCTCCTCAGCCAAGTTACAGGTCTTCCATCACTAGTCTACTGAGGGTGAGTCCCCTATCCTCTCGGCACATGTCACGGAACATATCAAGGATTAGGTTATCACGTCCCCTAAAATGACCGGGTTCAGGCCCTTATTGTCTTTCTGGCAGCGCCCGGGCTCATCAGAGACGGAGAACCAGGAATCAACTGACTGATTTCTTCAGCAGATGCCATCAAAAGAGGAGCGAGTTCGTGTAATCGGTCTTCAGTCAGCCGAGAAAGGGGCCCCGCCACGCTCACCACACCTATTGGTCTCCCACTTAGGGGGTGAATCAATACGGTCGCGATCGCAGCCATCCAATCCGAAAAAGTCTGTATCCCAATCGCATAGCCTCGCTTACGAGCCTCGTGTATATGCTCCAATACCTTGGCGGCCGTCTGTGGCGCTCGCGGACCAAAGTCCCCAGGTGTTCCGTAACCCTGCTCTTCAATAGCCGCGATGGCATCCTTGTCCTCCATTTTCGACAGCCAGGCGAACCCGGTCGCCGAACATGAAAGCTTTGAAATCATGCCCATGTCAGGGTCGTACCGAAGTCCGAATCGAGCGCCCTGGGCTTTAGCAACCCAAATCAACTGCCCATTGTCTTCGACCGCAAGGCGAACCAACTCTCCAGTTTTTTCGGCAAGGCGATCAAGGACCTGCTGAGCGGCGTCGATGTATCCACTTGATGCCAGATGCCTGAATGCCAGCACCTGTAGCTTTGTTGTCAGAACATATATGCCGCGATCCTGCTCCTGACGTATATAGCCATGTTCCGATAACGAAGTCATAAGCCGGTGTGTCGCACTGCGAGGGATGCGTAAAACCTCCGAAATCGACGTCAACGACATTCCCTCCGCCCGCCCGGACAGCAACTCAATTACTGCCAATCCGCGATCTAGCACCCCGGAATAGCTTGGTCCTTGTAAATCCGACGCACTTACCATTAACAACCTCCGTGCATGCAGTCATTGTAATCCGCCAATCATACTGGAATTTTTTTCCACCTCCTATGGACGGGTTTACCACAAAAGCAAGGAAACGTGATCTTGTAGTACTCACCAGCATGCTTGCTAGCTCCACCCTCAGAAAGACATTCGTAACGCTCCCTTGGCCAGCCTCGGACCGAGCGTCAAGACCGCTTGAAATAACGGCTGACAGGACCAGCCACACCGAGGATAAAATATTTTTTCTCGCAAACAGGAATTTATTTCCAGTGACAGTGGAACACTTTTCCATTATGTTCTCTTCAGAATATTTTTTTGGAGGCGAAAATGGCAGAGCGTGCGTTGTGCTGTGACTTGTTGGTGATTGGGTCTGGAGCCGCTGGATTGGCCACTGCAGTTACCGCTGCGTGGCACGGCCTCAGTGTGATCGTCGTGGAGAAGGACGAAGTGTTCGGCGGGGCTAGCGCCTGGTCTGGGGGATGGATGTGGGTTCCCGGCAACCCACTCGCAAAGCGAGCTGGGATACATGAAGATCCTCAGCAACCGCGGATGTACCTCAGGAACGAACTCGGCTCTCATTACGACGAGGCACGTATCGACGCCTTCCTCAATAATTGTTCGAATATGGTTTCATTTTTCGAAACCCACACAGAGCTGCGCTTTGTCGACGGAAACGAAATCCCGGACATGCATGGCAATACTCCCGGTGCTGCCGTAAGGGGCCACCAGATCATTGCGGCCCCGTATGATGGTCGAGCAGTCGGCCCCCTAATGAACCGTCTGCGAAGAACAATGCGAGAGACATCGGTGATGGGTATGCCAATCATGGCGGGCTCAGATCTTGCTGCATTTCTCAGCCTGACGCGCTCACTAAAGTCGGTGGTTCACGTCGCGAGACGGGTCGTTCGACACTTATTGGATCTCGCATTTCATGGTCGCGCGATGCAACTTGTAAATGGCGTCGCGCTGGTTGCGCGTCTGGCAAAGTCCGCCGAGAAATTAGGAGTCACTTTGATTGAGTCGGCTCCGGCCAAGCGCCTGGTTATCGAAGATGGAGCTGTTCGTGGCGCAGTCATTGGTACCCAAACCGGCGAAATGGAAATTCATGCTACAAGAGGCGTCGTGTTGGCTACTGGCGGCTTCCCAAACGATATTGATCGCCGTAAGTTGTATTTTCCACGGACTCCGTCGGGCACTGAGCATCTTGCTCTACCACCCGAAAGCTGTAGTGGTGACGGTGTCACGCTTGGCGAATCTGCAGGCGGGGAACTTGCGACAGACCTCGCCTCTCCAGCTGCGTGGGCGCCAGTGTCACGACTGGTCTATAGGGATGGAAGTACAGGTCATTTCCCACACATTATCGACCGTGCGAAGCCTGGTAGTATCGGGGTACTTGCCAATGGCAAACGCTTCGTAAATGAAGCGAACGGGTACTACGATTACACAACAGCAATGATTTCTGCTGCCCCAGAAGATCAAGAAGTCGCTTCTTGGCTCATCTGCGATCATCGCTTTCAAAGACGTTATGGACTAGGTCACGCACGCCCCTTCCCCTTTCCTGTCGGCTCCTATATTCGAAGCGGCTATCTAAAGCGCGGGGACTCAATTCCCGCACTTGCACAGCAATGTGGCATTGACCCAACAGGTCTTGCAGAGACCATTCGTTCTTTTAACGACCACGCGCGGCTCGGCGAAGACCCTCTTTTTGAGCGTGGCGCTACTCCTTTCAATCGTAAAAGCGGTGACCCCCTGCATATTGGCCCTAATCCTTGTTTGGCACCGATCGAGCATGGTCCTTTCTATGCAGTCAAAGTACTACCTGGCAGCTTCGGAACATTCGCAGGTTTGAGAACTAACGCATCGGCCCAAGTGCTTAGAGACAACAATGAGCCAATCATAGGCCTCTATGCCGCTGGAGCAGACATGGCAAGTATCATGGGTGGCCTCTATCCCTCTGGCGGGATTAACCTGGGACCAGCAGTGACCTTTGGATATATTGCGGGGCGACATGCCGCCGGAGTTCAGGATTACGAATGACCGATGGAACAACATATAAATAGCGCCCTCGCGACAAAATAACGAGATGCGTAATTTCTACGTGCCATCCGAACAATTCCTCAGCAAATACTCATCATAGCGGAGGCGATGTTCTGCGGCTCTGTATTCGCAAGAGCGGGGCAACTGCTCTTGAGCAGCAATGGTAAGGTTTGGTGAGCTTTCTGTGCCGTAACTTACTAATGCAGCAGCAAGCTGGAGTGATGGTATTCGCTCCAATCACCGCCTGCATTATTCCGCATTCTCAGTACTAAGGATGTGTTGGTACGCGCAGTTCCTGATAACCCCCTCACAGACGCTGGCCCCCGTTTAAGGCCGTGGGCAAAGCGACAGAGTTCCACGAGCAATCGCGACAAGCTTGATTAGCTGATGTTACGGGTGGGTGCACCATCCTTTAAAAGAGCTCCTACGTGCCACCACGCAGCCCCAAAGGCAGGCGTGACGGATTCTCCTTATCCGTCGATAGGGGGTTCCACATGGGAAGATGACAAAATGAACAATAAGAACTCTACTCGGACCAAATATACTTATAGGGCGATTACTTATTTGTCTGCGTCTATTGCGGCAGGATTTCTGGGGGAGGCAGCGTCAGGCGCTGAAGGGGGATTCATCGAAGACTCCGCAGCCAGTCTGACGCTGCGCAACTTCTACATGAACCGCAACTTCGTCAATGACAGCGCTCAGGCCAAGGCCGAGGAATGGACACAAAACTTCATCTTCGATGTTAAGTCCGGCTTCACTCCGGGAACCATCGGCCTTGGCCTGGACGTGCTTGGCCTATACAGCATCAAGCTCGACGGCGGCAAGGGTACCGCCGGCACCCAACTGTTGCCAGTGCACAACGATGGCCGCCCAGCCGATGACTTCGGTCGCCTGGCGGTAGCCGGCAAGGCGCGCACCTCGAAGACCGAACTGAAGGTTGGCGAATGGGCCCCGGCGCTGCCGATCCTGCGTTCCGACGACGGTCGCTCGCTAACCCAGACCTTCCAGGGTACCCAGATTACCTCAAAGGAAATTGCCGGCCTCACCCTCTACGGCGGCCAGTTCCGCCAGAACAGCCCACGTAACGACGCAAGCATGGAGGACATGAGCCTCAATACTCGCCCCAACTTCAAGTCCGACCGTTTCAACTTCGCTGGAGGAGAATACCGCTTCAATGACAACCGCACCTTGGTTGGACTGTGGAACGCAGAGCTGAAGGACATCTATCAGCAGAAGTACCTGCAGGCACAGCACTTCCAGCCGCTTGGCGACTGGCTGCTGGGCGCCAACCTTGGCTTCTTCTGGGGTAAGGAAGACGGCAGCGCCAGGGCCGGCGACCTGGACAACCGCACTTTCTCCGGGATGTTCTCCGCCAAGCACGGCGCCAGCACCTTTTACGTCGGCCTGCAGAAGGTTATGGGCAACGACGAATGGTTCCGCGTCAATGGTGCCAGCAGCAGTACGCTGGCTAACGACAGTTACAGCTCCAGCTATGACAACCCCAAGGAAGACTCCTGGCAACTGCGTCATGACTATGACTTCGCCGCCCTCGGCGTGCCCGGCCTAACAATGATGAACCGATACATCAGTGGTAATAATGTACATAACGGCAGTACCGACGATGGTAGCGAGTGGGGGCGCGAGAGCGAGCTGGCCTACACTGTCCAGTCAGGCCCACTGAAAACACTGAACTTCAAGTGGCGCACCTCTACCATGCGCCGCGATTGGGGTCGCACTAACAGTTTCAACGAAAACCGGCTGATCATCAACTACCCATTTTCACTACTATAGGCATTTGGAGCTTGCCGCGTTATTTTTTTAACAAGAAAGCCCCGCTTAGCGCGGGGCCTATATATTTAAACACCAAAAATCAAGATCACGAACAAGATTTTGATATATACATATCCTTTAGAAACTAGAGTTTCTTACCGGTCTTGAAGAAATCAGCGCTCCGCTGTGCTGCTGAGATGGCTCGTTTAGACGGAGAAAGAGACAGTTCGGCAGAAACTGGCGTTTCAATAACTAACTGGAGATCCTTCGGGAGTTCCATGATTATCTCCCTCAAAGGAATTATGCCATCGCCTAAATGAAGCCTTGACGTACGCGCCTCCAAAGCAAGCATCTCTACTGATGGAGAAATATTCGAGCAGTCACTCAGCTGCGCATATGCGATTCGGTCGACAGGTATCTTTTTGATGTCCGAGGGTGTTCCACTTCCACGAAAGAAATGTAGTACATCTAAAATCAATCCAGCATTTGAGGGATTGACCGCCTCAATCATATACAACGCTTCCTGCCATGTTTTTATATCACGGTAAAGCATAAACTCCACACCCACTGTCAATCCAAATTTGGCAGCTTCATTACATAGGCGCCCAAAAAGGTCAACTCGCTGCTCGTCTGAAAG
The DNA here is from genome assembly GCF_056402055.1 of Pseudomonas sp. P4_C4. Classification (NCBI taxonomy): domain Bacteria; kingdom Pseudomonadati; phylum Pseudomonadota; class Gammaproteobacteria; order Pseudomonadales; family Pseudomonadaceae; genus Pseudomonas; species Pseudomonas sp. P4_C4. The sequence goes on from NZ_JBFUID010000042.1 coordinate 8,028, forward strand.
AAACTTAGCAGTAGCGCTAAGCTCTGTTCCAATCGACGAAATATGGGTGGCACCAAGTTCCGCCCCCAATTCCAGCGCAGGCTTGAATTTCTCGAGATTAGTTTCCGGCGAAAGAACGAACGCCTCAATGTCAAACACACCAATTCCTGTATCACGAAGAGCTTGTTTGATATCGCTAATTACTTGCGGCCTGCCCAGGACTTCGTATTGAAGAGGCTGGGTGGTGGCGGTCATCAGAAGCAAACCAACTTTCCCGAATCCGGCGTCTGCAGCTGTATGAATTAGTTCAGGCTGGGGAGTTCGGCCTATTGTTAGGTTGGCCAATGACATACTGCGAGTATCAGAATTACCACTCATAAAGGACTACCTCTTGATTCAAAATAAAGCGTTATTTCTCTGTGATACATTTTTTAGCTGTGGGAGGAGATAGCGCGTTAGAAAATGATGACGCGTGGCACTTCGCCCATTAACGCTAGGCAAGCCTCTACCGTCTATCGTCAGTTGCAGCTCCCGACGCCCAGCCTTTTGCTTACCAAGCAAAAGGCTGGGCGATTATCGAACGCAATATGGAATAACCTTCCTGCACTACTGGAATACTATTCCACTTTCTCCCTGGCTGTGCCACTATAAGCTCAACGGGTGACCGAAACAAATCAAAAACATCGATGCCCTCTGTCGCCCGCCTACATCTGGCTGTGTCATATCAACCGGAACTAATAACAATTAAATTGGAGCAGAGGATGACAACCAACCTTGACGTGCAGAGTTCGTCCCGATCGCCGCATACTGCCGCTCTTCCAACGCCTAAATCACCTGCAGATGCGCGTCGCGCTTCGCTCGCCGGCACTGTGGGAGCTATTGTCGACTGGTACGACTTCTTCCTCTATGGGACCGCTGCCGCTACTGTGTTCGCCCCCTTGTTCTTCCCTTCTGATGAGCCCACGACTGGCCTTCTAGTTTCGCTCAGCACCTTTGCCGTTGGTTTCCTTTTTCGTCCACTGGGGGGGGCCGTATTCGGGCACTTCGGTGACAAGATGGGGCGGCGGACAATGCTCATGCTCACTGTGCTGATCATGGGGCTGGCCAGCGCGCTAATCGGCGCCCTACCAACTTACGAGACGGCGGGTATATGGGCGCCGATCATGCTGGTGGCACTGCGTGCAATTCAAGGCTTCGCTGTGGGAGGAGAATGGGGAGGAGCAGCCTTGATGGCCGTTGAAAGCGCGCCCAAGGAACGCCGAAATTTTCTATCTGCCGGTGTACAGACTGGATCCTTCATCGGTCTGTTAATTGGTACCGCCGTCTTTTTCCTTTGTAAGAAGCTGACGACACCCGAGCAATTCCTGGAGTGGGGCTGGCGGATACCTTTCCTGCTCAGTATTTCTCTTGCATTGTTCGCACTCTGGATACGTCGCTCCGTTCCAGAGTCTGAAAAATTCCAAGAAGTTAAAGAGCATCAGACAGAAGTAGCTGCCCCACTAAGCATCGTGCTCAAAACGAGACCCCTGCAAGTTCTTGCGGTCATCGGTATGCGATTACTCGATCAAAGCACCTATTATCTGGCCTTCACTTTTTCCTTGGCCTACGTCACTAATTACACGACAGCTTCACCTGACAGCGTGATGGTGGCATCAATGATCTCGATGACGCTCGCGATGATTACCCTACCAACGTTTGCGAAACTAGCGGACCACTTTGGAATTCGATGGTTCTACATAATTGCCTCCATAGTCGGCGCGATTACGGCCATCCCATTTTTTCACGCCTTACAAACTGGTTCGATACCGCTAATAGCACTTGGCTTTTTTTTCTTAATCAATATTTGCCATAATATGGCAACAGCGGTCCAGCCTGTATGGTTTTCGGGCTTATTTGATACAAAAGTTCGTTATAGCGGAGCGGGCTTTGGATATGCCCTCGCCGGTGCAACCGGTGGATTTATGCCATTGATAGCAACATTGTTAATCAATCATGCGAATGGTTCGTATCTTCCTGTTGCGCTGTTACTCGGTGGTCTTTGCCTAGCCGGCGGGTTGACCAGCCTCTGGTCATACCGCTGGGTCAACTTGCACGACTGAGACCTTTACGGATGATTCAAGGCGCAGACGCTCGGCAGTTGAAATTACATTATTAGCCACCTTGTCTACCGCAACGTTGCGCAGCGTCTACGACGACGAAATACCGGCGTAGCCACCATTGAAGCAAGACGGTGGCTATACCGTCCTTAAAATACGATCAATACACCCGACGCGGATATCGAGGGAGAAGAAAATGAGTACGACAGATGTAGTCCAGACAGCACTGATTACAGGCGGCGCTCGAGGGCTTGGCCTAGGTATCGCACGGCGGTTAGCCGCAGACGGCAAGAAGATCATCCTTTGGGATATCAACTTCAACGATTTTGATGTTGCTCAAGCAGGTTTTACTCCGATTTTAAATCAATGCGTCGACGTTTCAGATCCAAATGCAGTTCAAACAGCATTTGGTGAAGCACTTGCAGTCACTGGAAAAATCGAAATTTTAGTGAACAATGCGGGGATCAACGGAGTTATTAGCCCGACTTGGGAATACCCTATTGACGAATGGCAGAGAGTGCTAAACATCAATCTCACAGGAATTTTTAACACCTGCCGCGCAGCGATTCCGCAAATGCGGGCGAATGGATATGGTCGCATTGTCAACGTAGCCTCTATCGCTGGCAAAGAAGGCAATCCTGGTAGTAGTGCGTACGCTGCAGCAAAAGGGGGGGTCATTGCCTACACGAAGTCCATCGCAAAGGAGTTAGCCGACTCAGGAGTTTTGGCGAACTGTATCGCTCCGACAATGGCCGAAACCGACCTCCTAAAACAAGTTACACCTGAGTTCATCGCAACCATCAAGGCCAAGATTCCGATGGGCCGCTTTGTAAAGATCGAAGAAGTCGCCGCGATGGTTGCGTGGATTGCAAGTTCCGAGTGTAGTTTTACGACTGGCTTTACATTCGACCTCTCGGGTGGACGTGCAACTTATTGACTCAGCGAGTGCCCTTCACTCAGTTCTGTACTTTTGCACATAGTACCTTCGCATTTGCTGACTGATGCTATTCAGTCAGTAATGCTGTTTTTCGCTCCCCCCTAGTCTTATCCAACTTACGTACACGCTGCTGGTAAGGTCTCTGACTCAAATGAACAAGTGAGGCAAGTTTTTTGTAAGTGATGCGCACGTTGTGACGCAGCACATCAATAATTGCCTCGTCGATACGCCCCAACGGCTCGAAAGTCCTGAGGGTATGTCTTCCGTTACTCATATAGAAGGTTTTTCACTTCAATCCATTGGACAGAAATTGCTGCAGACGCTCGCTTCGGGGGTTGCCCAGAATTTCTGCCCCCCCTGCTCCGCGACCAGCCCTGATGAAGAAACAGCAGTTGGTTCGAGACCTTGCGGGCAAAACCCATTTCATGGGTCACCATGATCATGGTCCGACCTTCTTCTGCAAGCCGTTGGATGACTTTCTGCACTTCTCCCACACCTCAGGGTCCAGCGCCGATGTAGGCGAATCTGGGTGTCGGAATTACCCTCCTCCCCCGCATATTCTGCGACACACTTGACGCTAACAGCTTCACGATCGCAGGAATCCGATCACCATCGCTGACCTGGAAAGTATCACTCGCATGGTGAAGGCAAGGCGAACTTTCTTTCGCGGCTAAGGCGTGGCTGGAGTTAGGCCGCAACATACTTGCATCGCCAGGTAAATAGCTCGAGGGTTCGAGCAATCACTCGGCCTAGCTGGTCGCAGCAAACGTTGTTAGATGAAAGTCGCGTGCCTGGCTCGACTCTTGCCAAACTCACAAAGGAGCCATAGAGATCGCCCAGCCACGGATGGGTTTTCTATCACCGAGCCAGCGAATGTACTAGGTTGAGACAGGAGTCGGCGGCTTTCACATATGCTGAGGCAGGAGTAAACCTGCCCCAGCATAAACGACTACTTGATCACTACCGGATTGACCGGTGATCCGGCAGCGCGATGTACTTTCAGCGGGGCTGCCACATAAAGGAAAGTATACTGCCTGTCTTTCGCGCAACTTTCAGCTAGCTTTTCCAGGTCGCAGATCTCCGTAAAGGCGATACCAAGATTACGCATCAAAGCGCAGTGTAGCGGCAGAGCCACACCTGATACTGGGTCTGTCGTGACCTCATTGGCGATGGTATCGGTGACAAGGTTTGGAATTTCCTTGTCATGGAACCATCGAACAAGCTCCTCCGAATATGTAAGCCCTGGCTCGCAGAATCCGTCGTAAAACGCCTCGCCCTGCTCATAGAAAGCTTGAAGGAAGTTAGTCCTGATAATCAGGATATCGTGGGGCTCGATCGTATGGCCCTGAGCCTCTGCGCACGCCATAAGATCCATGTGAGTGAATGTCTCACCTTTATCCAGCATGCGCTTGCCACGATGCCGTGCCATATCCAGTAATACGCCGCGCCCGACCACTCCTCGCTCGCCGATAGGTGCGACACTGGCCTTGTCGAGGCCACCCACAGTTGTTCGCGCGTCGTAGCCGTTCCATATTTTCCCGCCGTACCAGAGGTGGCCAAGCGCATCATATTGCGTGGAGCCTTGCAGGAACGCGTCGATCTTGTCATCAGCGTAGTGCAACCCGCCGGGATAACATGGGCCATGATCATTGTCCCAGCTTGACTCATCGAGAACCATAGTACGTTCCGCCGGGGTACGGCCTGGCCAAACCGGATCGCCTGCGGGATCACCGATCATACGCTGTAAAGTAAATACGCTTCCCGTCTTAATATGCGCAACCCCGCGCATGACTTCTTGCGCGGTCAGGTAATTCAGAGAGCCAACTTCGTCTTCCGCTCCCCACTTGCCCCAGTTAGAAGGAGCGTCCTTCAAAAAATCATCCATCTTAGGAACTGCAGTAGTCATGATGTTTTCCTTTTCAGTCACGGTGGTTATTGAAGCGCACGACTAATGCGCCTTGCGTCCTTACCGCTCAAGACATACAAAACATTGAAATGAAAGTGCTCGCTTAATGACAAACGAGCGGCGGCTACAAAAGTCTGTAGCCGCTGGCGTAGCGTGCGATCTGTTTAGCGGTGTTAAAGCGCCGAGAAGGGGTAGCTGATAATCAGACGGTTCTCGTCGAACTCCAAGCTGCTGTAATCGCGACGCAGGGTGCTGTTGCGCCATTTCAGCGACAGGTTTTTCAGGCTGCCACTCTGGATCACATAGGCCAACTCACTCTCCCGGCCCCACTCCTTGCCGTCACTCACAGTCGCGGTGTGCACGTCTTCACCGCTGATGTAGCGGTTCATCAGGGTCAACCCGGGAATGCCCACACCAACGAAGTTGAAGTCATGACGCAACTGCCAGGACCGCTCCTTGGCATTGTCGTAACTGGAGTTGTAGCTGTCGTTGGCCAGGGTGCCGCCGCTGGTGCCATTGACGCGCATCCAGGCGTTGTCGCCGCTGACCTTCTGCAAGCCCAGGTAAAAGGTGCTGCTGCCATACTTGGCCGAGAACAGGGCGGAGGCGGTTTTGTTGTCCAGCTCCCCTGCCCGCTCGCTGCCGCTTTCCTTGCCGATGAAGTAGCCAAGATTGGCGCCCAATACCCAGCTACCCACTGTTTGGCTGTGCACCAGGTTGATGAACTGCTGGTTGTAGATGTCCTTGAGCTCGGCATTCCACAGGCCAATCATGGTTTGCTTGCTGTTGAAGCTGTACTCGCCCCCGGCAAAGTTGAAGCGATCGGAGGTAACCCCGCCCCTCCCGGTCATCGACATATCGTCCATGCTCGCGTCGTTGCGTGGACTGTTGCCGCGGAACTGCCCGCCGTACAGGGTCAAACCGTCGATATCCTGGGAAGTCACCTGGCCACCCCGGAAGGTTTGCGGCAGGGCGCGGCCGTCATCGGAACGCAGGATCGGCAGTACCGGCATCCATTCGCCGACCTTCAGTTCAGTTTTTGCCAGCCGAGCCTTCAACGCCACGCCCAGTCGCCCGAAATCATCGGCTGGACGGCCATCGTCATGCACTGGCAGCAACTGGGTGTTGGCGGTACCGCGACCACCATCGAGTTTGAGCGCATACAGCCCCAGCACGTCCACACCAAAACCCACGGTGCCCTGGGTGAAGCCGGACTTGGCGTCGAGGATAAAACTCTGAGTCCACTCCTCGGCCTTGCTCTGCGGGTAAGCCGGGTTGGTAAAGTTGCGGTTGATGTAGAAGTTGCGCGACGTAAGGCTCGCCTTGGCGTTTTCGAGAAAGCCCTCGGCAACGGCCGGAAAGGCAGACGCGGCCAGCGCCAGCCCTAAGACATGGGTACCGACGACAGGTGCCAACATGCGGCTGTTTTTATTGCTGCAGTTCATTATTTTTATTCTCATGGTTAAAAAGCGCACAAAACCCTCCCCTCTGCGTTGACAGACGAGGTGAAAAAAGGGAGGGCAAGCTGATACGGCCCCTCAAATTAGGGTGCGTACCCCTTCAGCACACCGCCTGTAAGCAGGCGATGCGCGTCAGTCGGTTAGAAGATGCTGCGGTAGAGGGCTTCTACGTCCTGCGCGGTCATGTCCCTGGGATTGCTGTCGATCAGGCGACGCAGGTTCATCACCACGGAGTTGGCCATTTCGGTGAGGGCGGGTTCGTCCACCCCCAGTTTCGACAGCCGGGTTTCCAGCCCGCTGTCGGCCACCAGCGCTTCAATTGCCTGGACAAAGGCTTCGGCTGCCTCGGCTTCGTGCTCGAAATGGCGGCCCGGCAACAGGTATGTCGCGAGCTCCGCATATTGGCTTTGCGCCGCGCTCAGGTTGAAACGCAGTACCGGCGCCATCACCAGGGCATTGGCGTGGCCGTGGGGAATGTGAAAGCGTGCCCCTAGCGGATAGGCCAACCCATGAATAGCCGCCACCGAGGCGTTGACGAAGGCCACACCCGCCATCAGCGAGCCTTGCAGCATCGCTGTACGCGCCGCCACGTCCTGACCGTTGGCCAATACTTTGCGCAGGTTGGCGCTCAGCAACCCCAAGGCGGCGGAGGCCAAGCCATCGGCAATCGGGTTTTTACGTGTGCGACTGGTGTAGGCCTCGATTGCATGCACCATGGCGTCCAAACCGGTGGCGGCGGTGACTCTGGGCGGCAGTCCGAGTGTCAGTTGCGGGTCGAGCACCGCCACGTCCGGCATCAGTTGCGACGAATACACCGCTTGCTTGCGCTGTTGCTCGTCAGTGATGACGGAGACCCAAGTCACTTCAGAGCCGGTGCCTGCCGTGGTCGGCACCAACACCAGCGGTACCCGCTGTCCCTGGGCTTTGTCGGTTCCATACAACTCCTCCAAGGGCTGTTCGCTGTTGATCAGCAACGCCACCAGTTTGGCGGCGTCCAAGGAACTGCCGCCGCCGAGCCCCAGCACGCCATCGGCCTTGAATTGTCGGGCCTGCTCGGCGGCCTCTTTGACCACGGCGGACGAAGGGTCGGGAACCACTTGGTCGAACACTGTGACTGCGCAGCCAGCCACCTCAAGCGAGTCCTGGGCCTTAACTACAAAACCCAGGCTGACAATGCCAGGATCGCACACCAGCATCACCCGTTGCGCACCGAGATCCTTGAGCACCTTGCCCACGCTGTGCAACGCGCCCTCTTCGCAGACTATGCGCGGCACGCTTCTGAATTCATAACTCATCGGTCAGTCCTTTTTGTTTACAGCACCGAGGCATAGATGGCGCGGGTATCTTGGTGGGTTACCGGGCGCGGATTATTGATAAGCAGGCGTTCGACCTTCATCGCGTCATCGGTCAGGTGATCCAGGTCGTCGACAGTCACGCCCACGTCCCGTAGCCGCTGGGCAAACGGCATGCGTTCCACCAACCGGGTCATGAACTCAATAAAGGCATCGCAGGCCAACGCCTCGCTGGCAAAGCGCTGCCCTGGCAGCACCGCCGCCGCCAGTTGCGCGTACAGCGCCTCGGCTGCAGGACGATTGAAGTTCAGCACCGGCACTAGCACCAAGGCGTTGCTCAAGCCGTGGGGCACATGGAAGTGGCCGCCCAACGGGTACGCCAGGGCATGCACCGCCGCCACCGGCGAGTTGGCAAAGGCCATGCCCGCTAGCATCGAGCCGAGAAGCATGTCGGAGCGGGCCGGTAAATCCCCCGGCGTCGCCAGGACCCGATCCAGATTGCCCGCCAGCAGGCGCAACGCCTGCATTGCCAGGCCATCGGACAGCACATTCTTCTTGTGCACGCTGGTGTAGGCCTCGATGGCATGGACCATGGCATCGATACCGGTCATGGCACTGACGGCTGCCGGCAAGCCGACGGTCAGTCGGGCATCCAGCAGCGCGATATCCGGATACAGCAATGGGCTGACAACGCCCTTTTTCTCATGGCTGGGGGTAGTGACAATCGCCACTGCCGTTACTTCCGAGCCCGTGCCCGCCGTGGTCGGCACTTGGATCAATGGCAAACGCGGGCCTTGGGCCAGGTTGATACCGTAGATCGACTCCAGCGCCTGTTCGCGGCCACAGAGCAAGGCTACCAACTTCGCGGTATCCAGGGAGCTGCCACCGCCCAGGCCGATCACTGCTTGGGCACGGCAGTTACGGGCGGCATCCACCGCGTGCTGTACCGATTCCGACGGCGGATCGGCCTGCACATCGCTGTACAGTGTCGCGTCGACCCCGGCTTCGTGCAGGGCTCGCAAGGGTGCATCCAGCAAACCGGCGCGCAACAACCCCGGATCGCTGACCAGCAATACCCGCTCGGCCTTTAGCTCGCGGCATAAGGTGCCCAGGCGCAACGCGCCATCGATCTCACAGATCACACGTGGCGTGGTTTCAAAGTTAAATGTCGACATACAGCTGCCCCTACCCTGCTGTCACGCTGCCGCGCTCGATGCGAAACAACGCATCGACCAGGTCGGCAGAATGTGTGTCATCGGATTCGGAGATCAACACGCACAGGCCTTCCTGGCCCAGCTTGGCAATCACCTCGCTTAAACGCCGAGACAAGACCGGCGCTACGCCCTCGAAAGGTTCGTCCAGAATCAACAGTTGATTGCCCGGCATCAGTGCCCGGGCCATGGCCACCAGCTTCTGCTGGCCACCGGACAACTGCATCGCCTTGCGGTCACGGAACTGGGCGATCTCTGGAATCAGGCTGTAGACCCAGTCCAGTCGCTGTTTGCTGTCGACCAGTTTGTTGGCCCACACTGGCAACATGATGTTCTCTTCCACGGTCAGCGACGGAATCAGGCGCCGGTCTTCGGGCAAGTAGCTGATACCCGCTGCGGCGCGGGTAAAGGCCGGCTGCGCGCGCAGGTCCTGCCCGCCAAAAAACATCTCGCCGCGGTCCGTGGGCAACAAACCCATGATGGCGCGGATCAAGGTGGTCTTACCCGCGCCGTTGTGGCCGATTAGACCGACCATTTCCCCGGGACCGATGGACAGCGATACGTCATTGAGGATCGGTATGCCTTCAATCGATACATTGAGATTGCGAATTTCCAGGCTCATTTCACGGCACTCCTTTGTGCCTTGTCGTGGGCCTTGGCGCCGCCAGTGACAAACTCCTGCACCTGCGCATTGGCCAAGACTTTTTCCGGGGCTCCGTCGGCCAGGACTTCACCGCTGTAGAACGCGAGAATGCGCGACACATAGCGGCGTACCACGTCCATGTCATGCTCGACGAACAGCACGGTTACTTGATGCTCGGCAACGACGCGCATCACGGTGTCCATCAGCGCGGTTTTCTCTTCGGCGCTAACGCCGCTGGTGGGTTCGTCGAGCAGCAACATCTGCGGATCACCAATCAAGGCCATGGCAATGTCGATAAGTTTGCGCACTCCTTGCGGCACCGCGGTGACCAGAGTGTCACGCCACTGCGGTATGCCGAACTCGACAAGAATGGCGTCGGCACGGGCAATCCGTGAGGCGCTGCGCATAGGCACCAGCAGCGCTGGAAACGGGCTTTCGGCCGCCGCCACCGCAATCAGCAGGTTGTCTAGCACGCTCAATTGCGCAAACAGTTGGGCGACCTGGAACGAGCGGGCCATGCCCGAGCGGGTAATCGCTCGAGGTGTGCGACCAATGATCGACTGGTTATTGAACAGGATCTCGCCCCGACTCGGCTTCAAGTAACCTGTGACCATATTGATGAAAGTGGTCTTGCCGGCGCCATTGGAGCCGATCACACCGACCACTTCCCCTTTGTTGATCCGCACATTGACGTCCTTGGCTGCAGTGACTGCGCCGAACTCCTTGCACAGACCTTGGGTTTCGAGAATGCAGGTCATGCTTTAGCCCTCCTAGCGTTACCGGTAAACAGGCTCCACAAGCCCTTGGGCAGGAACACGATGATCGCCAGTAAGGTGAAGCCCAGAATCATCTGCCAGCTATGGGGCACCAGTTCGATGGCGTAAGTGCGCACCACGGCAAACACGATGGCGGCGATAAAGGGTGCCGCCACGTGGGCGGTGCCGCCGAGTAAGGCGATGAACACGAACTCACCGGAGGTGATCCAGTAGGCCATTTCCGGGTCGATATGCCCGGCGGACAAGGCCATGAAACCACCGCCCAATGCCGAAACGGCCGCGGCGGCTACGTAGTTCATGTAAAGCACCCAGCGTGGGGACTGCCCGAGGTATTCGACACGCACTTCGTTTTCACGAATTGCTTCACACATCATCCCGGCATTGCTGCGGCTGTAGCGATGCAGCAACACCGCCAGCACCGTCGAACTGGCAACGATGATCATGAACAAAACCAGCGGTCCCTGCCCGGCGGCCGGCGACCAGCCAAACAGGGTCCAGGCCTTGACGTTGAAGCCGTCAGTACTGCCCAGGGCCGAGCTTTTCACCAGCACGCCATAGAGGATCATCGAGAACGCCAACGACAGCATGGCGAAGAAAATCTCCCGATAGCGGGTCATCAGCAGCCCTAGAACCATCGCCAATAAAACCGCGACGCCAACGCCGATCATTAGCAACACGGCTAGGTCGGTGATGTTTAGGAAATGTCCACTCATGCCCACGGCATAACCACCAACGCAGAAGAACAAGCCCTGGCCAAAGGTCACCAGACCGGCGCGCATCTGCATCACCACGCCTTGCACTACCATGGCCTTGGCCAACGCCATGGTCAGCAAAAACACCAGCCATTGCGGAGCAATCCAGCCACCGGCGGCCAGCAACGCTGCAACCGCCAGCAGAATCAGTTCGGTTTTATCCATACGCATCAGATTTTCCTCGCAAGCACGCGGCCGAACAGGCCTTGCGGACGTACCGCCAGAACCAGCGCCATGACGCCGTAAATCACAAAGAGTTCGAACTCCGGCGCATAGTGCACCGCCGCCGCACGGCTCAGCCCTACTAGCAAGGCGCCTACCGCCGCGCCTTCGATACTGCCCATGCCACCGATCACCACCACGGCGAAGGCCAGGACGATGATTTCCACGCCGATGCCCGGCGCTACGGAAATAGCCGGAGCGGTCAAGGCACCGGCCAAGGTGCCGAGCATGGTGCCCAACACAAAGACCAGGGTGAACATGCGCTTGACGTTGACACCCATGGCCATAGCCACTTCACGATCGTGGATCACAGCCCGCAGGACCTTGCCCTGGTTGGTGCGTTCCAGCCACAGGTACAAGCCCAGTCCAAGCACCAGCGACACGCCTACCAGCATCAGGTCGTAATTGGATACCTTCAGCCCGGCCAAGGCGCTACGGCCCATTTCGGCGTAGGGTTGATAGGCAAAATAGGGGTTCACGCCCCAGATCATTTTCATGGTGTCTTCCAACACCAGCAGCAGCGCGTAGGTGATGATCACCATCAGCACTTCGTCTCGGCCGTACATAAACTTGAGCAGCCCACGCTCGATAATCAGGCCAACGATCAGCCCGGCCACCACGGCACAGCCAAGCATCAGTAGGTAACCGGCCCAGACCGGGCCGATACCGTTATTGAAATACCAGCCCACCAGCGAAGCTGCGGTGTAGGCGCCAATGGCATAAAAACTGCCATGGGCCATGTTCAGGATCCGCATGACCCCGTAGATCACCGTCAACCCTGCCGCGACCAAAAACAGCCACGAGGCATAGATGGTGCCGTCAATCAGCACCGCGAAAAGACTCATCATAGAGGTCCTACCTTGGCATAAAGGTGGCGACGCCGGACGGGCCGCCACTTCGGAACAATCAAGCGAGGTTGATCAGTTGCACTGGGCACCGGGGAAGCCAGCCTTGATCCATTCCAGGGCGGCAGTGCCGTCTGGTGGCGTCACGCATTCGCCGGAGAAGGCGATGACGTTTTGCACGTCGCCTTTCTTGCTCGCCTTGTCGTACTGGTACTCGCCATAGGAAATGCCCTGCATCGCCTGATGCCCTCCGGCGCGGGCCATTTGCACCGTGCCGGACACTGACTCGAAGGTCGCGCCCTTGAAGGCCTTGGCGATTTCCTGCGGCGCGGGGATCTTGCCCGGTTCAACCTTGGCGTTCTCCGCTGCGTGCTTGAGGCCGAGAATGGCTTGGGCCATTTTACTCGCCGGGTAAGTCGGCGCGGTGTTGTACGCGGTTTGGTACTTGTCCTTGAACCAGCGATTGAGTTCGTTATCCGGCGCGAACGCACCAAACGGGCCACGGCCACCTATGACCATGCCGTTGGGAGCCTGGTCCTTGTAGCGGTCCAGGGCGGACTCGCCGCAGGTCAGGACCGCGGTGGCGTCTTCCAACAAACCACGGGCATTGGCTTGCAACACCAGCGCTTCCATGTCGCCGCCCCAGAAGCTGGAGTGGATGATGTCCGGGCGCTTGACCGACAGAGCGGAAATCTCGGCGCCGTATTGGCCCTGGAAGACCTTAGGCATCTGCGACTCGACCACCTTGGCCTTGGGCATCAACTGCTCCATGGAGTGGGTGAAGTCTTTCCAGCTGTCTTGTCCAAAGGCGTAGTTCTGCTGGATGCCGGCAACTTTCTGCGCGTCGGGGCGGGTCTTGGACAGGTAACGGGCGGCGCCGATATTGTCCACGGCCGCATCAAGGCCGGTGCGGAACACAAACTGCGGTGTCTTGTCTTCATTGAACAGCTGAGAAGTGCCGCAATCGTAAAACACGGTCATGGCCCCCAGCTCTTCGGCCACAGGCGCAATGGCCAGGCAGTCACCGGAGGAAATGTAGCCCACCACTGCATCGACCTTCTGGCGCTGCACCAGGTTACGGAACTCTTCGACCTGTTTAGCCGCGCCGCCCGCTTCGTCGATGATCACCACCTCGATTTCGGCACCGTTGATACCAATGGTGTTGTAAGGCGCCGGGAGCTTGCCTTGGTTTAGCCCTTCCACCAGCACTTTGGCGGCGTTCGCGGACGGCTCACCGAACGGCCCGGCTGCTGGGCCCGATAGGAAAGTCACCACGCCGATACGAAACTTACCGTTCTCGGCAGCCATGGCCGAGGAGCCCATGGACAGGGCAACGCCAGCGGTAATAGCGAGGGTCAAACGGTGCTTCAGTATGTTTTTCTTATAATTGTTCATCTGTGCTTCCACTTTCGATTGATGAATTGACTAGGGACTCTCGGGACGACTCTTTTTCGAGTTAGGGCTTTCAGCGTTCATTCGACGCTTGATGGTTGCGCTGTTCTGCTGCAGTTCCTGGGCGGAATACACCACCCAATTACCCAGCATCACCTTGGCGGGCGGGTAATCGTTGTTGAGCACCGGAGTGCCAATTGCCTGGGTCTGCTGGATCTGATGGGTTTGCGGATCGATCCTTGAGACGAACCCGGGCGGATCCTCTGGCAAGGCAATTTCCAAGCCTTCCAAGGCACGTATCAACTCCTGGGAGTCGACGCTGCCCAGCGCTTTTTCATAGGCTTTGGCTAACACCATGACACCGGTGTAGGCACCTTCGGCGGCGTAGGTCGGGTAGCGACCGTTGATGGCCTGGAAGCGCTCGACAAAGGAACGATTGCGCGGCGTATCCGGCCAGTTGTTATGGTGCCGTGCCGAGAGGATCAGCCCCGGCAGAGCCTGGTCGCCCAAGGACACCAGGAAATCGTAGTTACCACCGGTGTCGAAGTTGGCCAGGCGCGAGGTGGCGAACAACCGGGTGCTGGCTGCCTGCTTGACGAAGGCCTGGAAGTCACCGCCCCACAGGGCCGAGACAATGATGTCGGGTTTAGCTTGTTCCAGAGCGGCGATATAGGCGGAGTAGTCAGGCTCATACAGGCGTGGCCAGAGTTCGGTGACGTCCTCGAACTTGACACCCAGTTGGGCAAAGGCTTCGTGCAAGTCATCGCGGGACACGTGGCCGTATTCGTAATCCGGGCCTATGAACGCCAGGCGTTTCCATCCGGTTTGTTGTTGCAGGGCTTGCAGGTAGCGGGCACCGGCGGCCATCGAGGTCCAAGTGTCATTGGTGACGCGGAAATAGTACGGGTGGCCGTTTTCCAGGGTCATGCGCGAGGACGCATGGTCGGTGCCGATCATCAGTACTTTCTCGCGCTTGGCCAACTGACTGACCGCCAGCCCCACGCCGGAYGAGACCATACCGCACAGCACTTGCACACCGTCCTGGTGGATGAAGTTTTTCGCCAGGCCTACGCCATAGGAAGCCTTGGACTGATCGTCATCGATGATCACGCGCAGACGTGGCACTTGCTGGCCGGCCTCGCGCTGAGCCTGCAACTCGCCTAGGGCAATCTGGATCCCGGCGATGCTGTCCTGGCCGTAGATCGCTGCGCGCTCGGTCATCGGGTACAGGCAGCCCATCGTCAGGTCCGCCTGAGAGGCGGCCGCGCCCAACTCCACGCGGCCGACCTGAGCCGAGGCAACAACGCTCAGCAAAAGACTGCAGACTGTGAGCGAGCAATAAAACCATGGACGTGGCAGAGACATAAGTATCCTTTAGGGCGTTGGCAACGCCTCTTGTTAGTTAGCCAGAGGGATAGAGCAAAGGGTGTGCCAGAAAGGCTGAGAAGCTTGTAGCCGTTGCCGAGGCAAGTGGCTACGATCGGGACGCAAGCGGCCGCCAGCCTGGAAATGCAGTCTGCCAGGCATACCTGGGCGCCCGGGGTGAGCGCGCTTGAAATTGATCGCAGCCACTTGCCTCGGCAGCGGCTACTGAGATTTGCGACGATTGTATTGAGCGCTTGGCGCTCAACCTGCGCGCATTGTTGAGCGGTTACCGCTCGGTCGAGCGATCCAGTCCCAGGCGATGCAGACGGCGCTTGAGCGCGTGCCGGGAAATCCCCAACAGGCTTGCTGCCAGGCCCTTATGGCCCGATGCGCGGCTCAGAGCATCGGTGACCAGATCACGCTCGGCGAGCTCGAGCTGCTCGCCCAGTACCAGTGGCTCGATCTGCAGGCCTTGCAACGCTGGCGGCAACATCGCCACGCTGATCGCCTGCCCCGGTGACAGTATGGTCAAGCGTTCTACCAGGTTTTTAAGCTCGCGCACATTCCCCGGCCAGCGGTGACGGACCAATGCCTGGGCGCTGTCCGGCAGGAAGCGGATCGGTTCGACCCCTTCCTCCACAGCCTGGCGCCGAGCGAAATGCTGGGCCAGCAACAGCACGTCTTCACCGCGCTCGCGCAGTGAAGGAATATCCAGTGTGATCACGTTCAGGCGATAGAACAGGTCCTCACGAAAGCGTCCCGATTGCACGTCATCGGCCAGATCCCGATTGGTCGCCGCCACCACCCGCACATCCGCGCTACTCGCGGCACTGGCGCCCACGGCTCGGTAGCTGCCGTTCTCAAGAAAATGCAGGAGCTTGGCTTGAAGCGCCAGCGGCAATTCGCCAATCTCATCGAGAAACAGCGTGCCGCCATCGGCCTGACTGACCAGCCCGGCACGCTTTTGGTGAGCGCCGGTATACGCGCCTTTTTCCGAACCAAACAACTCTGCCTCGATCAACTGCTCCGGCAATGCCGCACAGTTGACCTCGATAAACGGTTGCCCACCTCGCCCGCTATGGTTGTGCAGGGCTTGGGCGACCAAAGTCTTCCCCGTGCCGGATTCTCCAAGCAACAAAATCCGTGTCGCGGAACTACGGGCAATGCGCCCCACCGCTGCGTGCAAGGTGCTCATCGCCGGGCTATGGCCAAGCAGGCCAGCGGCCAGTTCATCACTCACCGCCACTGCGGGTTCTTCGCATCTGGCCAATGACAAGGTGCTGGTGATGGTCGCCAGCAGGTCGTCGAGTTCAAAAGGTTTTGTAAGGTAGTCAGTGGCGCCGCTTTTCACTGCCTGTACGGCGGCGCGGGTATCACCGTGAGCGGAAATCATGATCACCGGCAGTTGTGCGTGAAGCTGGCGTATACCGTCCAACGTGGCCAGGCCATCGATGCCCGGTAAGCCGAGGTCGAGCAGCACGATATCGATGCCGGTGGTCTCCCCCGCCAACAGCTCCAGCGCTGCCTCACCACTGCCGGCCGTGCTGATGCGCATTCCTTCGCCGCGCAGGGCGTAGCTGAGGGAACGCACCAGCGCTTCTTCGTCATCTACTATCAAAACGTGAATGTCAGTCATCGGTGGTTTACTTCGCCTCGTTCCCTGGGGGCGCGGGGAAGTCCAGGATCACCTGAGTCCCTACGCCAAGCGTACTGATAATGTCCATGCGCGCACCGTTGGCTTCCAGCAGTTGTTGGCTGATGCTCAGCCCCAGCCCGGTACCCCGCGCCTTGGAGGTAAAAAACGGTTGGCGGATGCGCTGCAAGTCCGCCTCGGAGATACCGCAGCCCTGGTCAATGACCATGACCCGCACCTGCCCACCCCATACTTGGGCGCACAGGCGCACGGGACTCTGGTTGTCGCAGGCCTGGAAGGCATTCAAACAAAGGTTGACCAGGATCTGCCGGATCTGGTCCGGGTCGACGTAAAGCTGCAAGCCTGGTTCTGTTTCGCACAGCAATTGCGGGTCGTCCGGCCCTGCCAGCTGGACGATCTGCTCGAACAACGGCGCCACGGCAACCACCTCGGGTTGAGCCGGGTGAGGCCTCCCATATTCCAACAGATCGCTGGTGACATGGGATAAGCGGTCGATTTCCTTGCCCAGGTCGGTCAGCAAGTGGCGTCGCTCGGGTTCTTCTTCTCGGCGCAGCAAGGCTTGCACTGTAGTTTTCATGGTTGTTAGGGGATTGCGCACCTCATGGGCCACGCCCGTGGCAAAGGCCCCCAGTACCGCGAGATTTTCTGTCCGCACAGTGTTTTCCAACATGTCCGCCAAGCGCGCGGCCATTACATTGAACGCCCGCGCTACATGGTTGATTTCGTCGTCACGGGGCTGTTCAGCCAGGCGATAACTGAGGTCGCCCATGGACAACTGGTGAGCGCCCTGTAACAAGGTGCTGACCCGCGAGCGCAACTGTCGCGACAGAGTAAAAAACACTATGAGGATAAACACGATAAAACCAGCAGCTATCCAGTACAACCACCAGCGTGCATCGTTCAACGGCTTAAGGATGGCCCCAGGCTGCACTCTGAACACCAGTTGCCAACCGGGAATTATCTGGGGGCCGTCACGCCACTGATTCGGCGCCTCGACCGCGCGCCCGGTGGGGTCGATAAAGGCACCGCCTGGCACCCGCAGCAACGGCGCAACCACCCCGCTCATCCCGGCACTGACGAGCAACTCGGTGAGTGATGCAAGGCGCAGGTGCAAGGCGATGCGCACACGGTGATCGGTGCGACCATTGCGGATGGTCTTGCGGATCAAGAAGCCACCCGAGCGCCCGGGTTCGGCCAGCAATGGCCCGATCACTTCGATATCACCGACCCACTGGGTCGGCAGCCCGGCGATAGACCAATGAGTGTTGGTCCAATAGGGCTCACCAGAGGCGGCTTGCCCCGGCAGCACGTTGACCAAATGATCCTGTTCATCGAAAAACAACACGCCATACAGGAACGGAAAATCCGCTTCGATCTTGAGCAAAGACTCCACGTCACTGCCGGGGGCGGACTGATCGGCAATAAACCCCGGCATGTTCGGGTGATTGGACAATGCCGAGACCTGGTAAAAGCGATCATCGAGAAATGATGACAAGCGGTTCGCCGTGGACAAGGCCTGGGCGTCCAGACGTTCACCAGTCAAGCGATTGAGCAAATCTTTGGCCAATTGCTCATAGAGCACTGCCAGCATAATGAGGGCGATGCTCATCACAAACACGGACAGCAAGGTATAGCGTGCCACCAGGCTGCCGTGCGGCCGGGCGAGCCACTTGCGTAGCAAGCAGAAGTAAGCAGTGCGGTTCATGGCTTTTTTGATTGTTTTTATAAAGTCGCTGCCAGCATAGGGACGTCAGCTTGTATCTGTCTATTCGTCTCGGTGGAAGTACGACTGCGAATTGTCGGAGCTACCCTCCTCCCCGCATATTCTGCGACACACTTGACGCTAACAGCTTCACGATCGCAGCAATCCGATCACCATCGCTAACCTGGAAGGTATCGCTCGCATGACGAAGGCAAGGCGAACTTTCTTTCGCGGCTAAGGCGTGCTGGAGTTAGCCCGAGGCTCCTCCCACAAATGGATTAGTGTTGATCACAGAGGGCGTGATCAATACCAAACCTGTGGGAGGAAGCTCACCGCAATAGTGTCAGATTGAGCGACTCAGGCCTGTCAGTCAGCCATAGCCTCTTCTGCTACCTGCTTAGTAGCCGTGGGCGACTCAGCACCTTTGGCTGGCTTGGTAGGCGCCGCCTTCAGATCCTTGGCAAATGTCCCATCCACCTCGCCCTTGAAGAAGTTTTTGCCGTAGATCAGCAAGCACAACACAACGCCAATCCCGAATGCCCAGCTCGCCCCCTTGATCGCCAGTACCGCGCCGATCACGCCCGCGATACCCAAGTCGCGCTGGCTACGAGCTTCAAGGATGCCCAGACGCACACTCACATAACCCTGGATCAGCAACGTCAGCGACAGAGCAACACCGAGAATCGGCTGTACCAGAGTCACTACCGGCAACAACAGCAGACCGGTGTTGGTCCCCCAACGGAACGACCCGACACCGCCGATGATCGACTTCATCGCCTTCGGCCCACCTTTGAAACGCTCGATCACCACCACCAGCATCGCCGCCCATTTTGGGCCGCACATGGCGACATCCGGGCCAAAGATACTCATGAACGCATTACGCGCGCCGAAGATCAGGTGAGAGCGATCGGCGTTGTAGTCGACGACTTCATCAGTGCGGACAGTTTCCGCCTCATCGAGGAGCGATTTCGCACTGAGCACATCGCCGAAGACAATGATGTACACCGCCAGCATGGTCGGCAACGCGGAGATGAACATCGACAGTGGCGGCATGCCCAGACCGAACACGGTGTAGTTGCTCCACAACCCGGCGAAATCCGGTTTGCTGATGCCCCACTGAATGGTTGGCCATGGCGCCTCACCGAAAAGCGGCGCAATCACCACCGCCAACAGAATGATCGGCAAGATGCCGAGCTTGGCGAAGTTCCACCAGAAGCGGTTGCGCTGCTTCAGTTCGTTGAAGTGCTGGGAGAAGATCAGATAGAAGGCGATGCCGACCGCAATGGAAATGGTCCAGGGCAGCACATTGAATTTACCGCCAACCTGGAACACCGCGATCACCGCACTCAAGCCGGCACCGACGATAATCCCGGATTTGATCGCTGAGGGCACATACTCCACAACCTTCTTCGCCATCCCGGTAGCCCCTAGGGCAATTGAAAAAACCCCCAACATCAACTGGAAGGCAATCAAGGCGTGGACACGCTCCGGGCCCATTGGAAATTGAGCACAGTAAGCCATCAACAGGGGTACCGCCGGGGTGATCCAGCCAGGTACGGTCGGGTCACCGAGCAAATGGTGCACGAGGTAAAGCAAGCCGTTGAGCATCACGACAGCCAACGCGACCTCAAATGGCATGCCGAGCAGTTCGGTCATCAGCGGAATGGCGGCCAGATCCACGGCACACATCAGCAAGCCTTGGAGGTAGTCCGGAAGCTCGATTTTGTAGTGAATAAACGGCAACCGAACCTTGAAAGGACCCAGCGGGATGTACGGGCTTTCGCTCCGCTGCGCAGTAGAGTTGGACATTGAGTGCACCTGTTTTATTGGTCTTGTAATGGCAGACGCCCGAACCGCCAGGCTGGGGCGTCGCGGCTTTTCGGGATCAGTAGGCTGCGCGGTAGATTTTCTCAATATCGGTGGCGGTCAACTTGCGCGGGTTGTTGCGCATCAAGCGGTCGATCTTACTGGCCTCTTCGGCCATCGCCGGGATGGCATCCTCAGGCACGTTGAAACTGCGCATACCGGTTGGGATATCCACAGCGGCGCATAGATCCGCCATGGCTTTGACAGCCTGATCCGCCGCTTCCTTGTCGTTCAGGTCGGCGACACGCACGCCCATGGCTTCGGCGATGTCACGGAAGCGCTCGACGCAGGCCATCTTGTTCCACTCCATCACGTACGGCAGCAGCAAGGCGTTGCTGACACCGTGGGCAATGTTGAACCGGCCGCCCAACGGGTACGCCAGCGCATGCACCGCGCCTACCCCGGCGTTGCCAAATGCCATGCCGGCCATCAGGCTGGCGGTGGCCATGTCTTCGCGGGCCTGGAGGTTGGACGGATTGGCATAAGTCTTGGGCAACGCCTTGGCGATCAGCTTGATCGCACCCAGCGCGATGGCATCAGTGATGGGCGAAGCATTCACCGAAAGATAGGACTCGACCGCATGCACCAGCGCGTCGACACCGCTGGCCGCTGTCACACTGCGCGGACAAGTCAGGGTCATGATCGGGCTGACCAGCGCTACGTCAGGCAGCAGGTAGTCGCTGACAATGCCTTTCTTCAGCTTCGCTTGCTTGTCAGAAAAGATGGCCACGTTGGTCACTTCCGAACCGGTGCCAGCGGTCGTCGGAATGGCAATCAGCACGGGGCCTTTGCGTTTCACCAGATCGACACCGAACAGTTCGGCCAGCGGGCCTTCATGTCCGGCAAACGCCGCGACGCCCTTGGCGATATCGATTGCGCTGCCGCCACCCACAGCAATCAACCCGTCGTGGCTGCCCTTGCGATAGGTGCGGGTACAGTCCTCAACGATGGCAATTTCAGGCTCCGGTTTGACCTGATCGAAAATGCCGTAACGGCGCCCACCCAGTTGCGCCAGCGCCAGATCAACAGTGYCGGATTCCAACAGAATGGCGTCGGTGACAATCAGCGGGTTTTTGACATTGAGGCGAGTCAGTTCAGCCGAAAGCTGCTCGATAGCGCCTTGTCCAGTGATCAATTTGTTGGCGATTTTGAAAGCAGAGATGTTCATAGTGCTCGTCCAGAGGATGTTGTTTTATTGGAAGACGTGCCATATGCGTTAGCGAAAGACGTGCCAATACCCGCAAAGCCCTGTGGCGTGGGCCTTTGCGCGATTCGCACGAAAACAGGAGGGGGTTTTACCGGTCAGTCCTGATTAGTTTTCTGATCGATTTATTCGGGGCTGATTAAAATCCTAATCAGAATGTTCCCAGCGTTTCATTTTCTGCACCACGGTCGCCTGACTCACGCCTAACGCCTTGGCCGCCAGGCGCGTGGTCTTGTGCACACGCAGCGCGGCACGAATCGCACTGCGCTCGGCATTTTCCAATACCTTGCGCAGCGGTAAGCGGCTGTCATCGGTATTCAGCGGGTTGAGGTTGAGGATCTCCTCAGGCATGTCCAGCGCCTCAATAGTCCCGGTCTGATTGGTCACCACCAGCCGTTCGACGATGTTGATCAGCTCGCGGATGTTGCCGGGCCAGGCGTAGTCGCACATCAGATCGAGGGCTTCGAGACTCCATTGAACCTGGCGTTGATAACGGACATTAAAGCTGTCGAGGTAGTAATGCAGCAGCGGCGGGATTTCCTCACTGCGCTCGCGCAGTGCCGGAATGTTGATCGGCACCACGTTGAGCCGGTAATACAGGTCAGCGCGAAAACGTCCTTCAGCCACCAACTGTGTGAGGTCATGGTGGGTGGCGCTAATGATGCGCACATCGACCTCCTTCAACTCCAGGCCACCGACAGGAATGAAGCGATTTTCTTCGATCACCTTGAGTAACTTGACCTGCACCGGGAGTGGCAAATCACCAATTTCGTCGAGAAACAATGTTCCGTGATGCGCAAGCTCCAGTAGGCCACGCTTGCCTTTAGGGCCTGCGCCTGTGAACGCTCCAGGCGCATAGCCAAACAGCTCGGCTTCGATCAGATTCTCGGGCAGTGCACCGCAGTTGAGGGCGAGAAATGGTTCACTGGCACGCGGACTGGCGTTGTGGATGAATTGCGCTACGAGGGTCTTTCCGACGCCGGTTTCTCCCTGAAGCAAAACCTTCACCGAGCTACTGGCAACCTGCCGGGCCAGCGAGAAGACGCGGCCGGAAACCTCCTGATCGGCCATAAGCGGAGAACGCAGGAGGTTGTCTCGTTGGCCAGCATGAAGTTTGGCGGTGCTGTTGCGCAGTTGTTTAAGCTGTTGCAACTCATCGCGCTCGTGTTTCATGCGCAGCAGTTCAGTCATGTCGCGTACGGTACTGACAACATATGAAATCCGGTTTTCAGCGTCGAGAATCGGCGTGGCGCTAACTAACAATTTCTTGCCCTGACTCAGGCTCTGCATCACCGACACCGGCCGACCTTCATGCAATACACGCAGTGTGGCCGATTGCGAGAGGACGCCCTCCTTCACCAGCTCCTGCATGGATCGGCCGATGAGATCAGCACCACTGAGCCCGGTCTGGCGCTCATAGGCTTGATTGACCTTCAGCGTCTTGCCGTCGCCATCAGTGATGTAGACGCCGTCATGCAAAGCGTTGAGCAGTTCTTCGAAACTGGCGTCGTTGACGTTCACCGGGGAGATTCCTTCGAGAGTGCGGAGCCGTTAAGTGTAAACGTTGTGTTGAGGGATGGAGAGTGACGGGAAGACAAGAGAGCAATTGAAGCCTTGAAGTGGTTCCATGCAGCCAAGAGCATGGGGCCTAATCCAATAGAAGCGTGTGACGCCGGCGTTGACTCAAGGGCTGGCTGGAACAGGTCGCCGTCCGACAAGTGAAAAGAGTCATCACTTACCTCCCCTCTCACGAACTGCTCCCACACCTCCCCGCCCACCTGGAAGAAACAGCAAAGACACTAACTTCAGAACAACCATCACGAGCAGTTAGCTTGCTACAACAAGCAAAAAGCTCAATGCAACAAGCCATTTGCCAACTGGCACCTGTGCATTGAAGGTGTAGCATTGAGTGAATAACACGGAACTAACTTCCCCTGCAAAAAAGTACTCAAATGATGAAATAATGAAAACAACATTTTCTCACTTTGTCGCAGTAGGTCTCATTGCACTTGGCACTCAGGCTTTCGCTGCACCGCTGCTACAGGAGTACAACTTCAAGCAGGACGTAAATGCAACAATATCCCAAACAAACGCCTGGTTAGAGATCAGTAAATCTGCTTTCAAGCAAAATATCGAATTCGTAAAAAGCAGATTATCGAAAGGCAGTAGCTTGTGCGCTGTGATGAAAGCAGATGCTTATGGCCACGGTATCGCATTATTGATTCCGACGATCATGGAAGCGGGCATTAATTGCATCGGCATTGCGAGTAATGAAGAAGCGCGAATTGCCAGAAAAGAGGGCTACACAGGAAAAATAATTCGCGTTCGGCAAGCCACGGAGGGAGAAATCGTCAGCGCATTGCCTTATGACATTGAAGAGCTTATCGGCAATGCACAGGTAGCCCGAGCCATCAGCACGCTGGCAGAACACAATGGCAAGCCCATCAAAATTCATCTCGTTACCAATGCGGGCGTCATGAGTAGGAATGGCTTGGAGCTTGCCACCGAGCAGGGCAAAAAAGACGTGCTGGAAATCACCTCAATGAAGGGACTGAAGGTCACCGGGATCATGACGCATTTCGCCGTCGAGGATAAGGCCTTCGTCATGGAGGCCTATGACAAGTTCATGTCGGAGCAGGACTGGATCATCAAGACTGCCCACTTGAACCGTGACGAAATCACCGTTCATTGTGCCAACTCGTTCGCAACGCTTGACGTCCCGGCAACCCACTTGGACATGGTGCGCGTGGGCGGAGCACTTTACGGCGATTTGATCGGCCGCGCCGAGCTGAAACGCGTCATGTCACTCAAAAGCAAGGTTGCTACGGTCAACACCTATCCTGCCGGAAACACAGTGGGCTATGACCGCACCCTCACACTGACTCGAGACTCCAGGCTCGCCAACATCCCAGTAGGTTACTCAGATGGCTACCGCCGAGTGTTTACCAACAAGTCTTTTGTCGTCATCAATGGCGTGAAAGTGCCCACAGTCGGAAAAATCTCGATGAACACAGTTATGGTAGATGTGACCGACATAAAAAACGTCAAGCCCGGCGATACCGTAACGCTCTATGGCAAACAAGGCGATGCCGAGATTACACAAGCTGAATTGGAAGACATCAATAACGGTGCACTGCTCGCCGATGTTTACACCATGTGGGGCACCTCAAACATTCGAATACTGGTCGACTAAAGCAAGAGGCCCGTAGCATGTGATGAAAAGCCACCTCATCAGGGTGGCTTTTCATTGCGCAGTTGCACTGATCCGCCAGTTGGCCAAAAACCGCACCAGAGTTCAGTTGGCAACGGAGCTTCGGCCTGGACAGCGGTCATGGTTTTTTCAGGACGTCTGTTCCGTCTTTCAGCTGGCGGCATTTTTATCCGATGCACGCTGCGGCGTTAGGGCATAAGCACCATCGCCACACAGCGCGATAGCAATCAGCACCGCCGTCCAGAATGCCGGGTACTCCCAGCCCCCGCCGGTACTGCTGAACAGCCAGCCATTACCCGAGTGCGCCCAGGTGGCACCCAATAAAACAGGAATGGCCGCCAAGGCCGCATAGCGAGTTTTAAAGCCCAGCACCAGCATTGCACCCGTGGTGACCTCAACTCCGAGAACCAGCCACGCCAACACACCCGGCAAGCCAATCGACTCAAAAAAACTTGAAGTACCTGACATTGTAAAAACGAGAACCTTTAAATATAGAGAGTGCGCCAGCAACGCAATACCAGCTGTCAGCCGAAGCAATAAAACACCATAGGAGATACCTTAAGAATCGTCCATACAACTTCCAAAATAACACTGACAGCGCACGTTGCGCTGCCTTCCGAATATATTGTTGCGAGTAATCAGCAACCCTACAATCTGCAATTTAGCTATTACGGACTGCATATATGCACACTTGGGACTGGGACGATCTACGCCTGATACTTGCCGTTGCCGAACACAAGTCTTTTGCCGCTGCCGGACGCGCACTTCATCTTAATCACACCACCGTGCTGCGGCGTATCAATGCGTTCGAAAAACTTCATGCATTTCGACTATTTGATCGCCTCTCGACCGGCTACACAATGACTGACTCCGGAGAAGAATTACTGCAGACAGCACAAATCATGAATATCGCCGTCAGCGAACTGTCCCGCAAACTCGAAGGCAAGGATCTGCGATTAGAGGGCATACTCCGCATTACCACCTGCGATACTTTGATGGCATCCATTTTACCGAAGGCACTTGGAGGGTTCAGTGAACTCCATCCCGAGATATCACTTGAAGTCACCACCGGCAATTTCATCAGCGATCTGGCCCAACGGCATGCAGATGTAGCAATACGAACCAGTGACAGTCCTCCCGACGCATTGATCGGTAGGCGTATCGCCGATGTCGGGTTTGCCGTTTACGCTGCCAGGGGATTTTCTGAGCGTCATGGGAGCGTTGATCCGGCGCACTTCAATCGATGGCTTGCCCCGGATCTCGCACTTGGTCAAATGGATATTGCAAAATGGCTGCGTGCCAGCATTCCTGCAACGTCCATTGTTTTCAAGGCCGACTCTTTGGTCACCCTTAGGCAAGCAGCGCTGGGGGGCTTGGGAATAGCCGCACTTCCCTGCTATTTGGGAGATTCAACCCCCGGGCTAGAGCGGGTCCCGTTCGTAGGACTCAACGCCCTCAAAACGGGACTTTGGGTCCTCACCCATCAGGACCTGAGACATACCGCTCGGGTGCAAGCCTTCACCCGCTTTTTGAATGAAGCACTTCAACGTTCCTGGCCTGGACCGACAACCACATGACCGTTGAGCGGAGTGACGTACTTCAGATGGAACGTAACCTTGCGTACCTTTCAATTGCGATTTTTTCCGGACAGTTACTTTCTTTATTCATGGGGGGCTTGCCGGGGAGGCAATCCCTGGTTTTCACCAGTGCCGCAATCATTGCGCTGGTGACTGTGCTGCTCCTGTCTCTCACTTACAAATGCTACTGGATCGGGTAAGTACTGCACCTGATCTCAACCAACTCACACCAGAAACTGTTCAACTAACCGAACCCAGTAACTAGCCCCCGTCCCCAGGCAGTCATCGTTGAAGTCGTACCCAGGGTTATGCACCATGCACCCCCCTTCCCCATCACCATTACCGATAAAGAGATAGCTGCCAGGACAATGCTCAAGCATCACTGCAAAATCTTCACTGGCAGCAATAGGTGCCATGTCTTGAATCACCCCCTCTTCACCCAACCAATCAACAGCGACCTGTCGGGCAAACGCAGTAAGCTGAGGATCATTGATCAAGGGTGGCAATGATTCTTCCCTATCAACCTCCACACTGACACTGGCACCGAAGCTAAGCGCCTGAGCTTGGGCAACCTGGACAATCCGCTTGAGAAGGTCGGCACGAACGTTAGGCTTCAAGGCGCGCACACATAGTTGGAGTACTGCATGCCCCGGAATGACATTGGGCGCCTCACCAGAATGAAAGGAGCCCACAGTGATCACCGCCGTCTCCAGAGGATCCGTATTGCGCGACACAATACTCTGCAGAGCCATGACAATTACCCCTCCAGTAAGTATGGGGTCAATGGCTTTATGTGGCATTCCGCCATGCCCGCCCGTACCATCAATTCGAATTTCAACCGTATCGGTGGAGGCCATGAACGGTCCGGCCCGAAAACCCAACTTCCCTACTGGCAACCCAGGCATGTTGTGCATACCGAACAACGCATTACAGGGAAATCGCTCCAGGAGACCATCATCCAGCATTTTCTGAGCGCCCCCATCGCTTTCTTCGGCGGGCTGAAAGATGACCACCAGCGTACCGTCGAACTGCCGGCTGTTGGCTAGGTGCTGCGCGGCAGCCAGCAGCATTGCAGTATGGCCGTCATGACCACAGGCATGCATGGCGCCTGGATGCTGGCTCGCATAAGGCAATCCGGTCTGCTCCTGAATCGGCAGTGCATCCATATCTGCCCGAATACCAATGACCTTACTTCCACAACCTTGCTGCAAACGCCCTACAACACCAGTCCCCCCAAAGCCACGATGCACCTCAAACCCCCACGACTCGAGCTTGGCAGCAACCAGATCTGAGGTTTTGAACTCCTTAAGGCTGAGCTCCGGATAAGCATGAAGCTGACGGCGCAACTCAATCATTTCAGCTTCAATGGCACGGATACCCGGCAGCATGGGTCGAACGGTCATGGACTTCACCTGTTTCATGTAAGGGAGGCTCGCCTGCAAAGTGCGAGGATATAAAGCTCATCAACGTTAAGTGCTGCAAACTCTGCTCAATCACTGGCAGGCAGCTGTATTGTCTAGCGAGTCGTGAAACGCATCATGACGCGCCCACCTCGAGCGAGTTTGTAGCGCACAATGGCAAATACCTGAGCCGTCGCTGGTTGATCTGGGAGGTACGTTTCGCGCCTGCTATACACGGCCAAGAATGTTTCTTGTAGCAAGTCCTCGATATCACTTGGTTGACGCTGAAGTCTATTACGCAGAAATTCACGCGCATGAACACTTAGCTCCGACAAAAACGTGAGATAGGCTTTTCGTTTCCGCCCAGGCCTGCGAGGAACGATGCTTGTAGGTGAATCACCCGATTGAGAAAGGCAGCATTATGTGTAGTTCGTTCCATCGTTAACCCGGGTCACGTAAAGGTCGGATATTGTTGATCGAGTGATTGAATTTTAATGCCTCGAAGTAGTTCGATTTGCTCATGGCTTTTTGAGTTGGCCTCGTTTAAGGCAAGGAGATACATCCGAAACGCGATGCGATTCAGTTTGCTCAATGGGCCCTCAGTATCAAGAACTCAGGGTTCCCACTGAGCAGGAAAAACTATTAATAATCAGCAGCGTTCGATGTATTCAACTTAAGTACGGAAGCTATCCACCAGATGTTTGAGTCGGCTGGCTTGTTGCTCAAGGTCATCACAGGCGAGCAAGGTGGCCAGGAGATTCTCCACGCCTTCTTGGTTGAGGGATTTGATCTCGGTGATGTCCATATTCAACGAGTCGATTACAGCGGTCTGCTCTTCAGTAGCAGTGGCTACAGACTGATTTATGCCATCAATTTCGCCAATACGCTGAGTAACGCTCCCTAGTCGCTCGCCAGCCTGGTTGGCGATAACCACACCTTCATGGCTATAGCGCTCGCTTTCGCTCATAGTGCAAACCGCCTCACGAGCGCCGACCTGAAGCTCCTCAATCATCGTATGAATTTCTTGTGCCGATATCTGAGTGCGGTAGGCAAGACTGCGTACTTCATCCGCCACCACAGCGAAACCGCGACCTGCCTCGCCCGCCCGCGCAGCCTCGATAGCGGCGTTGAGCGCTAGTAGGTTGGTCTGTTCGGAAATGCCCTTGATCACTTCAAGGATCCGACCAATGCTCACCGTCTTACCATTCAGCGTCTCTATGTTGCTGCAGGATGCACGTATTTTTCCTGACAACTCGTTCATGGCGTTGATCGTCTGAGCTACCACTTGCCGGCCACCCTCAGCCTGAAGGCGTGCATCTGACGCCTGAAGTGAGGCATCACCGGCATTACACGCGATTTCCTGAGCGGCTGCACCCAGCTCGTTGATCGCTGCTGCAATGCTGTTGGTGCGATTGGCCTGTTCGTCGGAATTTGCTATGGATGAGCTGGAGGCAAACATCACTCGCTTTGCCACTTCGTTGACTTGTTCGGTCGCTGATGAGACTTCGCGTATTGAATGTTGGATTCGCTCCACGAAAAGGTTGAAGTCGCTGGCCAATTCTCCAAACTCATCTTGAGAATGCACGGCCAAACGTCGGGTCAGGTCCCCCTCCCCCTGGGCTATATCGCGCATGGCTTTGCCCATTAACCTCAGAGGTTGCATCAGTACGCGGATTAGCATGCCCAGTAGAAGCAACGTGATTAGCACGGCAAACAGAGTGGCGAAAATAGCTGAAGCGCGGAAATCGCCTAACGCCTGGTAGGCTTTTTTCTTGTCGATGGACAAACCGATATACCAGTTGACCGAGGGCAGCCCCTTGATCGGCGAGAACATCAGAATATAAGGAACACCCGCCTGCTCAGTCTCACTGAAATGGGTACTGATAGCGGGTGTGTCTTGCGGATAGATATCGATAAGATTTTTCATCACCAAGTCTTTATCCGGGTGAGCAAGTATCTTGCCGTCGGCACTGACCAGGAAGGCATAACCGATGCCGCCCAGATCGAGCGAACTGACAATTTTCGCCAGGGTATCCAAAGTCAGGTCACCACCGACCACACCGAGAGGTTGGTTTCCATGGTGAACCGGAGTAGCGATGGTCATCATCAACTGGCCAGTGGATGCATCCAGGTACGGCTCAGTCAAAGTCGTACCACCAGCTGCCATCGCATCCTTGTACCAAGGCCGGGTACGCGGGTCATAATCGGCGGGCAATTCGTCTTTTGGTCGCATCGCAAAGCTGCCGTCGATACCCCCAAGATAGGTGAAGTTAAATGTTGAAAGCAGCGTCTTCTGTTCCAGCAGGCGCACCACACTGTCCGGCGTATTGTCGTTGGCAACAGTCTGAGCGACGGTGTCTATCAGCAAAACACGTCCAGACAGCCAAGCCTGGACATTGCTTGCAGCAATTTTGCTCATCCCCTCAAGGTGGCTTTCGAGGTTTGTATGTATAGCGTCACGCTGAAAATAATCGTTGTACAGTGTGAATAATGAGAATGCTGCAATGACTACGAGCGATGCGGCGAGCAGAACTTTGTGGCTGAACCTTAAGTGGACAGTCATTGGCAATTTACCCGAGATTAAAAATTTCTGTTTTTATTATTTAACGCCAACGACAGCCGTTCAGGCCTTCACCGGCTCATCTCATGCATAGCCTGCATCTTTTGATACTTTTCACCGCTAGTCGCAGTGTGTGGATGAATGCTTAACTACCGCCAGCTCAGGATAGGCAACTAGTTTTTCGATATACAGCTCCTCATTCTCCAACCAAACTTCCGTAAGTGCACGATAGTGCTTCATGTCCTTGCAGCGCATGCGTAGGCTATAGTCGAACGGGTCACCAATAAGCCGGCACTCCAGGACCTGAGGACAGTTATCTACACATGCTTCGAAGGCTTTTTGTGCAGTGCGCCGATTCTGGCTCGATATAGCGACCAATACCTGTAGGGACAATCCCGGTGAGACCTTTTGCACATCGATGAACGCACCATAACCGCGAATCACCCCTAGCCTCTCCAACTTGCGTACGCGTTGCTGGCAAGGGCTTGCGGTCAGGTGCACAAGTGTTGCTAGTTTCTGGTACGTGATGCGCCCGTCATGGCGTAATACGTCAATGATAGCCTCATCAATACGCCCCAATGTTCGTGAAAAATCGGGATTTTTTTCCTTCCTTTTCATTGTTAACTCTATTCACTTCAGTCCATTAGACAGAAACTGTTGAAGGCGCTCGCTGCGCGGATTATCCAGAATCTCTGCCCCACCCTGCTCCTCGACTCGGCCTTGATGCAGAAACAGTAACTGGCTCGACACCTTGCGGGCAAAGCTCATTTCGTGGGTCACCATGATCATGGTCCGGCCTTCTTCGGCCAGGCCCTGAATCACCTTTAGTACTTCGCCCACCAGTTCCGGATCCAGCGCCGACGTCGGTTCGTCGAACAGCAGAACCTCCGGCTCCATCGCTAATGCTCGTGCAATCGCCACTCGCTGTTGCTGACCGCCAGAGAGAAATGCTGGAAACTGCTCCGCAACACGCGCTGGCAGCCCCACCTTGTCCAGATAACGTCGGGCACGATCTTCAGCATCTTTTTTGCTGACACCCAGCACCCGGCGCGGGGCCATCGTGATGTTTTCCAGAACGGTCATGTGGCCCCACAGATTGAAGTGCTGGAAGACCATGGCTAGACGGGTGCGCAGCCTTTGCAACTCAGAGGCATCGGCCACCTGCATGCCATGATGGTTTTTGACCATGCGAATCTGCTTGCCGTCCAGGCTCATGGCTCCGTCATTGGGTGTTTCGAGAAAGTTGATGCAGCGCAGGAAGGTACTTTTGCCTGACCCACTGGCGCCGATCAAACTGATCACATCACCAGTTTTGGCTTTCAGAGATACGCCCTTGAGTACTTCGTGGTTACCGTAACTCTTGTGCAGTTCTTCAACAGTCAATTTGTACATGTGCGCAATCATCCTCTAAGGGAAAATGTGGCGTCGCTGTGCAGCTGTGACAGCCGGCGACAAAGCCCGAGGCCTAATGAGCGGCCATATGGAGTACCAAGCCCTAATGAGCCGGACCAAGGAAAGCCAACCAACGGCGCTCGGCGATGCGGAATAGTCCGACAAGCGCGAAGGTAACCATCAGGTAAATCAGCGCAGTAATACCGAACGAATGAAAGGTCAGAAAGGTCGCCGAGTTGGCGTCGCGAGCAACTTTCAGAATGTCCGGGACGGTTGCAGTGAAGGCCACGGTGGTCGAATGCAGCATCAGAATTACTTCGTTGCTGTAGTACGGCAACGAGCGACGTAGCGCCGATGGCATGATCACGTAGGCATAGAGCTTCCAACCCGTCAGGCCATAGGCCTTCGCAGCTTCGACTTCGCCATGGGCCATGTTGCGAATTGCTCCGGCGAAAATCTCCGTGGTGTAAGCGCAGGTGTTCAGCGCAAACGCAAGGATGGTGCAGTTCATCGCGTCGCGAAAGAATGCATCGAGCACCGGTTGTGCACGAACTGCAGCCAGGCTGTAGATCCCGGTGTAGCAGATCAGCAACTGGATATAGAGCGGCGTTCCCCGAAACAGGTAGGTGTAGAACTGTACGGGCCAGCGCAGGTAACACTTGGATGAAACCCGGGCAATGGACAACGGGACCGACACCAAAAAGCCGATGAAGATTGAGGCACTGAGCAACCACAAGGTCATGGCCAGCCCCGTGATCTGGTGGCCGTCGCTATAGAGAAAAGGCTTCCAGTAATCTTGCAAGAGTTCGATCATCGTACAGCCTCCCGGGAACCTGCCGCATAACGCCGTTCCAACCAACGCAGGACATAGTTTGAAGTACTGGTAATTACCAAATAAATAAGCGCTGCCAAGACCAGAAAATAGAACAATTGATAGGTGCTTTTACCAGCGTCCTGGGCTGCCTTTACCAAGTCAGCAAGGCCTATGATCGACACCAGTGCAGTGGCTTTGAGGATGACCATCCAGTTATTGCCAATACCCGGTAAAGCAAAACGCATCATTTGCGGGAAGACCACAAAGCGAAAGCGCTGAGTGCGACTTAAGCCATAGGCGGTGGCCGCTTCCACCTGTCCACGGGGCACAGCTAACATCGCCCCGCGAAAGGTCTCAGTGAAATAGGCCCCGTAGATAAACCCCAGCGTGATGATCCCGGCAACAAACGGATTGATCTCTATGTATTCCCAATCCAGTGCCTGCGTGATCCCGGTCAACCAGGTTTGCAGGCTGTAAAAGATCAGTAGCATCAGCACTAGGTCCGGCACCCCGCGAATCAGGGTAGTGTAGAGCTGTGCCGGGATTCGCAGGAGTTTGACACTGGAAAGTTTGGCACTGGCCCCGATAAGACCAAGCAGCACGCTCAACAGCAGCGAGAGTATTGACAACTTGACGGTCATCCAGGCGCCCTCCAGCAACAGAGGACCGAACCCTTTCATGCTGTATGTGGAGAGCCCGAGGGCCTGCAACAGTATTTCGAACATAATTCAGGAACCTATCGCGATAATAAAGCGCCCGCCCCGAGGACGGGCACCGGGGCCTTACTTGCCGCTATAGAGATTCAGATCACCGAAGTGTTTTTTCTGGATTAAGTCATAGGTACCGTCATCGTGTAACGCTTGGATGCCCTTATCCAAAAATGCCTTGAGGTCTTTGTTACCTTTAGAGATACCAATAGCTGTTTTGGCTGGCAGTAACTCGCTGTCAACGGGCTTGCTGACTTCATAACCAGTGCCTTGGGGGGAATTCAAAAAACCCAGCTGAGCTTGCAGCATGTCCTGGATCGCCGCATCGAGGCGACCGGAAACCAGGTCGTAGTAAACCTGATCCTGGTTCTGATAGGCCTGAGTTTTGACACCAGCCTTATCCAGAACCGCTTTGGCATAGGCTTCCTGGATACTTCCTTGCAAATAGCCTACGGTCTTGCCCTTAAGGGAAGTAACCTCTTCGCTCAGACCAGAATTTTTCTTGAACACGTAAGAGGTTGCGCCGGAGAACAGCTCATTTGAGAAGTCGATGACTTTCTCGCGGGCTGGGGTCACCGTCATGGAAGAGAGAATGCCATCGAACTTGTTGGCCTTCAGGCCAGGAATCGTGCCGTCGAAATCGCTCTCGACCCATGTACATTTGACCTTCAATTTGGCACAGATTGCATTACCCAGATCGATATCAAACCCCGCAAGACTACCATCTGCCGCTTTAGACTCGAATGGTGCGTAAGAAGCATCAACGCCAAAACGCAGTTCTTTGTATTCCTTGGCCAGAGCGACATTCGCGCAAAGTGGGAAAAGTGCTAACACGAGGAGCTTTCGAAGCGAAATCATATGAGAATCCCTAGATGTTGTAGTTTGATTAAGGGCAGTTAACGATCTGACGACTTTAACAATTCTTCTTTTGGCAACTACATTTCGGATATAAGCCCCGCAATAGTTGCATTACTGCACGCCCATTTAAGAGCTGTGACAAGCGTTACTCAATCAACGGCAATAGAAATTTAGCTATACACCTCCATTTATTACAAAATCAAGCGAAGCAATTTTATACTCACTCATAATCAAGACCTCATGTCCTTGTACTGGACACCGATAGTACGCCGATGGCTCGCTCATCCAAATATGGCAAACAGATCAATATTATGAGCAAACTGCTCGTAACAGAGAGCAATCTGCTTGACTGAAAACCTGTTTTGCAAAGGTAAACAAAAAATCAGCGCATGAAATCCCTCAGGAAATGCTGAGGCGTCACTCCAACCCTTATAATTTATTTTCTAACCGAAACAGAAAAAATCAAGCTGAAGCCAGCTTCATCATTACAAGACCGCTGACAATTAAGACAGCTGCGACAACTCGCATAAGGCTCGCAGGTTCGCCTAGAAGGATGATACCCACTGCAAACGCGCCAACAGCACCAATGCCAGTCCAAATTGTATAGGCAGTACCAAGTGGTAGACTTTTCATGGAAAATGATAGGAGAGCAAAACTTGCCATTACCAATACCAAGGTAACAACAGTCGGCCCAAGCTTGGTCATACCTTCAGATTGCTTCATGGAGAAAGCCCAAACAACTTCAAGTATCCCTGCAAAAATTAAACATATCCAAGCCATGATAAGCCTCCATTGAAAGATCCGTCACAACCAAGACGAATACAACCTACATGTATTGGGGCCGCGCCCCTGAAAATAAAAATAATGGATCGGGCTCTTAAAAAAGCCCCCGCTGGTACGGGGGCAAAGGAGGGTTACCGACCAGACCATATTTTGAGCAATGCCGTACATCCAACGCTAAAGGTGCCACCAATTTTTTGGCGTTCAGATCATTTGAATGTCTCGTCCAAGGCCAGGGAAATATCTTTGATCAAATCGTCCGGATCTTCGAGCCCCACCGAGAACCGAAGGTGACCGTAGGTACGGAACTCTTCAGGGTACTTGTCAAAGCCGCCTCGGCCTTCCGCACCCACATGAACGATGAGGGACTCATCGTGCCCGAGGGATACTGCAGAAGTGATGATGCGCAGATTCGAAACGAACCGATTCTGAGTATCTGGATCGCCCTTTACTGCAAAAGCCATCATCGCCCCATATCCCTTGCCTGCGAATTGCCGACGGGCTAGTTCATGCTGCGGGTGGGACGGAAGCCCCGGATAGTAGATATAGGCTATACGATCATCCGAATTGAGAAACTCAGCCAATTTTTCAGCCGTATTTAGAAGTTGTTTCAGACGCAGAGGCAGCGTGACTGAACCGCGCATTATCATCCAGGCGTTAAATGGAGAGATGGTCGCGCCGAGGTCAACAAGAGCGTCATTCTTGATCTTGGTAATCATCTGAGTGGAACCGATAACCACCCCGCCCATGGCATCACCATGGCCATTGATATACTTCGTCAGAGAGTGGACGACCAGGTCGACCCCGTGCTGACTGGCACGGAAAAACGGAGGTGGAGTGAAAGTAGCATCGACGGAAATCAGTGCCCCGTGTGCATGGGCAATTTCAGCCAGCGCAGCGATATCTGCAACCTTAGTGGTTGGATTAGCAATCGTCTCGGTATGGATCAGTTTGGTATTAGGGCGGATCGCTTGGCGAACAGCCTCTAGGTCACCTACGTCGACAAATGTGGCTTCAATGCCATAACGCTCAGGCAAAAGCTCCGCGAAAAGACGCCATACAGCCTGATACGTAATATCACTGACAATGACGTGGTCACCGCTTTTCAAGAAAGAGAAAAACACTGAATGCAAAGCGGCTACGCCGGTAGCAAATACAACCGCAGCCTCGCAGCCTTCTAGTGCAGCAAGTTTCTTTTCAAGGCATACCTGGTTATGCCCCTGGTTCCGCGTGTACACAAGGCCGTCTGGGCTGGACCAGTCCATCGTGGCCGGATCTTCAGGCAAGAGATAAGAGTTAGCCATCACCAGCGGAGTGCGAACAGCACCAGTAGTGATGTCGGTTACGTTACCACCATGAACTGCGAGTGTAGCCGCCGAAAGTGTGGACAGATTCTTTTTATCAGGACGCATGTCTATTTCCTCCAAAGTTACTTTTTTGTTGGGTGTCATTGATTCTGAAGTTGAGTGAAAGCAGGATGATTGGCCTGATCTGCTCGGACCAATTCTTGATCTTCATCAAAGACCAATTCGCCAATTTCAATCGCACGAACACGGCCGCGAACCATGTACCAACCAGCAACAAGAGCGGCGGCATAAAACGGAAGAGATGCAATAGAGTACGTACCTACGGGATAATCCAATGCGATAAGAACCAGAACCAAACCGAAGAACACTAAAGTGGCGTAACCACTGTAAGGTGCAAACGGCATTCGGAACGCCGGACGCTCCAGATTACCTTGCTGGGAGTATTTGAAGAGCTTGATCTGACACAGGACGATTGTTGACCACGAACCGATCAACATAACGGCAGTGAGTGTCAGCGCGATTTCAAAGGCTTCCCCCGGAACAATGGCGTTAAGTACGACACCAATTAGTGAAGCAACGGTCGTCAGCATGATGCCAGCGAACGGAACACCTTGACGGTTCATCTTGGCCAGGAAGCTAGGGGCTGATCCGTTGATTGCCAGCGAACGAAGCACCCGGCCAGTGGAGTAAATGCCAGCGTTCAGAGAAGACACGGCCGCGGTAATCAAGACCATGTTCATAATCGCGTCTGCACCCTTGATCCCCAGCGAGCCGAAGAAAGTCACAAACGGGCTTACCCCCGCCGAGTACGCTGTGTGGGGGAGCAGCATTGCCAACAGCAATACAGAACCAACGTAAAAAACAATAATGCGGAAA
The DNA here is from genome assembly GCF_056402055.1 of Pseudomonas sp. P4_C4. Classification (NCBI taxonomy): domain Bacteria; kingdom Pseudomonadati; phylum Pseudomonadota; class Gammaproteobacteria; order Pseudomonadales; family Pseudomonadaceae; genus Pseudomonas; species Pseudomonas sp. P4_C4. Next base: position 44,812 of record NZ_JBFUID010000042.1, read on the forward strand.
ACAACTGCCCGAATTGCTTTCGGCATGACTGTAGCAACGTCTTGGGCTTCGCCAGCTGCAGTACCAACCAACTCCACACTGCCATACGCAAATATCACCCCCTGGATCATGATTACGGCGGGCAAAAGGCCTGATGGGAACCAACCGCCATTGTCAGAAATCAGTTTGAACCCGACCTCATGGCCTGGCAGCGGAGTGCCGAACAACACCATGTAAATGCCGATCCCAAGGAAGGTCGTTAATGCAGCCACCTTGATCAGGGCAAACCAGAATTCAAGTTCACCAAAAATTTTTACCGAGACAAGGTTAATCGCAGTAACAAAACCCAATGCTCCCAGTGCCAAGGACCATTGAGGGATGTCGCCCATGAAAGGGACATAGGCTTTGAAGAAATTCAGGTAGAGCGCTGTAGCTGTGAGATCTGCAATGGCAACCATTACCCAGTCAGTCCAGTACATCCATCCCACGGCAAAAGCCCATTTCTCACCGTAGAACTCTCGAGCATAGGAGACGAACGAGCCCGAGGATGGGCGATACATCACCAGTTCGCCCATAGCCCGAATGATGAACCACGCAAAAAAGCCACAGATTGCATAGACAAACACAAGCGAGGGTCCGGCTTCAGCGAGTCGTGCGCCTGCGCCCATGAATAGACCACTTCCGATTGCCCCCCCTATGGCAATCATCTGAACCTGGCGAGGCTTGAGCACCTTTTGATAGCCCGCATCTTCTGCGCTGAAGTCTCTCTTTCGAGTTGCACCAGATGATGGCACGCGTGTGGGATTAAGATCATTCACACTCATTTTGTTACCTTTTATTGTTGTATTGGGCAAGGCTCTACCGACCAGAAGAGCCTTGCCGAGGACCAGATTTAATCCTAGGGATTCACATCGATCCTTTAATCAACTTCCGCCAACACCGTTTAAGCAGATCACTTTTGGTTGCGTCATATCTTCATACGCAAAACGCACACCTTCACGCCCCATGCTGCCGTATTTGGAACCACCAAATGGCATTGCATCAAAACGATAGTCAGATGAGTCATTAATCATGACGCCGCCGGCTTCGAGTCGTTTAGCTGCTTTCATGGCGACATTCAAATTGCTGGTGAAAATACCCGCATGCAAACTGTATTCTGGTTCATTAGCCAGTGTCAGCGCCTCATCAAGCGAGGCCACGCGTTGAAGAATGACAACCGGACTAAATACTTCCTCACACCAAACTTTACAGCTTTGGCTAACATTCTCCAGGACCGTCGGAGAGTAAAGCGAGCCTTGGCGTACATTACCAAATAACAGGTTACCCCCTTTATCCATTGCCTCGATAACTACTTCTTCAGTGCGTTTTGCAGCAGCTTCAGTAATCATTGGCCCAACATCCGTGCTTTCGTCAGCAGGATTTCCCACGACTAAAGCACTTGTCTTCACAACGAATTTCTTTTTGAACTCTTCATATATTGTCTCTTCAACAAGAATTCGTTGGGTACCGATACAATTTTGCCCGGCAGCCCAAAAAGCGCCTGATACACAGGACTCAACGGCTTCATTCAGATCACAATCGCCCATGACGATAACCGGGGCATTGCCCCCCAAATCCATCGCCAGTTTTTTAAGGCCTGCATTGCGAGAGATCTGCTCACCGGTAACAAAACCGCCCGTGAAGGAAACCATACGTACCGCTCTATGAGCGACCAGTGCCTTGCCCAGCGCAGCCCCCCCAGTTGCAATGGACACGATCGCAGGAGGGAGACCCGCAGCGTTCAGGCAGGCCACCAGCTTAATGGCAGATAACGGAGAGAGCTCAGAGGGTTTGAGTACAACAGCATTACCGCCAGCGATCGCAGGCCCCAACTTGTGAGCGACCAAGTTGAGTGGGTCGTTGTATGGGGTAATTGCAACAATTACACCCAAAGGCTCCCGAGTAAACCATCCCTGACGGGACTCAGATCCTACATAGGAGTCAAACGGAATCACTTCGCCAGCATTACGCTTGGCCTCCTCAGCGGACAGTTTCAGCGTATTGACGCAGCGTAAAACCTCCTTTCTCGCCTGCTTGATCGTTTTTCCCGACTCGGCAACAATCAGACTGGCAAACGCCTCCTTGTCGCTCTCGACCAAAGCAGCGGTTTTTTCCAGTATGCGAGCACGTTCGTGCCTTGGAAGTTCTTTGGCAATCAGCGCACCAAGCTTCGCCGTATCAATGATCGCAGTGGCAAATGAAGCGGGTATGTCCGTCACCTCTCCAACTGCAGCGCCATCATACGGACTCAAAACTGTTATGGCTTTATAATCAACAGCGAGCGAAAGACTCAAGCTATTCATGATCACTTACCTATCTTAGTTTTGTTCTTGTGAATGCTGACGATATCCGAGAGTAAGGCGAATGCTGTTTCAAACCGACCTGCACCCGCTCCGACAACCGTTACCGGACCCAGAACATTTGTATTAAATGTAATTGCATTCGTTGCACCACTCACACCGGCCAGTGCGTCCCCCTGAGGCAACAATTGAGGACTAACAGATGCAGTGATGGAGCCATTGCTCATTTTTTCCGCGCTGCCAATTAGTTTCCACCGGGCATTGGCTTTCGTTGCTTCGGCGATATCTTTTGACGTGATCCCCGAGATGCCTTTGCAAAGGACATCGCTCGGAGTCAACTTCGCCCCCAGAAGCTCATTCGCCAAAATGACTACTTTAAGACGAACATCATGCCCTTCCACGTCTGCGGTGGGGTCAGCTTCTGCGTAACCGAGTTCCTGAGCCTTGGCGACTGCATCAGAGAAGTCGAGACCTTCTTCCATGCTAGAAAGTACGAAATTGGACGTACCATTCAAGATGCCCTTAAACCCGCTGATTTCCGAGCCGGCCAGCGACTCTTTAGCCAGACGAATGACGGGGGTGCCGCTCATTACCGAGCCTTCAAACTCGAATTGGGCACCGGTGCTTCTGGCCAATGCTTTCAAGCTTTCAGCGTGCAACGCCACCGGCCCTTTGTTGGTGGTGACCACACTGATACCTTTTTCCAGAGCCCAGCGACAGAACGTCGTAGCTGGCTCTCCGTCTACAGGGTTGGTGAACGTCGCCTCGGCGATAAGATCGGCCCCCGAGAAACGGATAACCGTCTCATTGGCAGGCTCAGCACTGCCCGCTGGCAATGTTCTAAACCCCCCTTTTACAGCAGGAACTGCGGCCAATTCGTGGGCATCCAACCCGTTCTTGTTGATGATGGAGCCAAAGTAAAGATCACTGACACCAACAATTTTTAGCTTAAAACCAAATTCATTAGCCCAGTGCTCATTCTTATCTGCAATGAGCTGCGTCAACGCCCGGTTTACACCACCAAAACCAAGCAAAGCAATTTTATATTCAGTCACGACATGGGCCTCATTGTTATGTTTTCGGTACTGAAATACTAAACTGCAGCAGTGCTCATACGAATATGGCAAACCGATCATTGTTGCGAGCAAAATGCTCGCAGGAGAGAGCATTTTGATTTCCTAGCAACCTACTTCGTGCAAGACAATACAAAAGACGTAACCGTATTCAGAACTCCTGGCAACGTGGATATGTCGCTCCAGACCCGATGAATACAATCCGAACTTGCCGCTTCAACTGTCACTACAATATCCAGGTCACCACTCATTACATTGCAGGAATCGACCTCAGGCATTGAGACAATTGAACGCACTACTTCAGCACCACGCATTCGGTCTTTTCGATACACAAAAATAAGGGCATTAATTGGCGCAACCTCGGAAGGTGGCCCACCTTTGATTATGGTATAACCCCTGATATATCCGTCCCGCTCCAACCGTTCAATCCTGAGCCTGACAGCATTCCTAGACAAATTAACTTTCATGGCAATGTCGTTATGCGCAAGTCGAGCATTACGAGTAAGCTCTTCCAGTATTTTTTCATCCGTCTTATCTAAAACGCGCTTCATCTCTAACTCCAGGATTATAGCGAGCGAGACTTCGTGTCTTGGGATATCGTCTTGATGAGTTCCGTAAGGATGCCAACATCATTGGAAATTGAAATGCATTCGTCATTAGAGAAGGGGTGAGCACTCACCACACTCATTGGAGATTGAACATCGGCTTCAGCCAGAACTGAGGCAGAGCTTGAAGGATGCGTCGTGGCCAAGCAGATCATTGGTGTCAGTAAGCTACGCCTGTTAATTCGCGCAGCTCGTAATCCAATCGCGGTATTGGGACTGATCAAGTAACCACTTTTAACAAAGACTTCATGAATACAGGAAAATGCCTCTGCATCCTCTACCGCCAAAGAATCAAATAGCTTTCGCGCCTCTAACCACTCATCCTGTTCCAGTTGAATTTGGCCATCCGTCTCTAGTAGCTCCATATTTCTAGCCACTTTATCACTGCACCTATTGAGAATACTCCATTGCAGCCGCTCGAAATTAGAGGCTAACGACACATTCATGCAAGGCGTGTTGGTAATACGAATCTCATTACGCCTATAGAGGTTAGACTGAAGAAAGTTATGCAAACCCGCGTTGGTATTCGTTGCTACAATGAGTTGCCTGATGGGTAACCCCATTTCCCTTGCAATACAGCCTGCATAGAGAGCACCAAAATTTCCGGTAGGCACACTGAACGCCACCTCTCTTTTAGGCGCACCTAATTGAAGCGACGAGTAGAAGTAGAAGGACAGATGCGCCAGCACCCTCACCCAATTCACCGAATTGAAAGATATTAATTGTTGACCTGTTTCGTTAATGCCTCTGTGAAATTTTTCGCACAGCTGATGACAATCGGCGTAATCACCCTCAACCAAAATACTTATAACATTTTCTTCGGCAGCGCCTAATAAGCGACGCCGATGCTCATCTGTTATTCCTCTGGAAGGATGCAGAACAATCACAGTCACACCTTCCATGCCATTGAAGGCTTTGATGGCCGCGACACCCGTGTCTCCACCAGTGCAACCAACGACAAGCGCTTTCTTTCCGGACTTTAGTAAAGAGTACTCAACCAGACGAGACATCAATTGGAGACCGAAGTCTTGATAGACCCCTGCCGGACCATGGAATAGTTCTAATACCCACTCATTGGTAGCCGTCTGATAGAGCGGCGCAACAGCCATACTTTTAAAACGGTCAAATGTCTCCTCAAGAATTCGAGACAGTTCATTTTGAGGGATATAGTCACCTAGGAACGGCTCGATTACATGACGTGCCAGTTCGTGAAATGGTAGCCATTCAAGCTTCAGGAGATCATCGCTTTTGAAGCGAGGAACCTTGCTAGGAACGAAAAGCCCACCATCCGGTGCGTACGCCCCCATGAGGACCTCGCTGAACTCGAATTCTTTACCAGGCGTCCGTGTGCTGACGTACTTCATGATTTGAGACACCCTCTCGCCTTTTCTGAGCCTTCCACCCGTAAGGCGGTGCCCTGCTGAAATTCAGTGCTGCAGTGAGCCTTTCCTGTGCAATGTGAGGCCTTCTTCTGAAGCGTTGAGCGAGATCATCGTCATCTGCAAACGCAGATGGTGAGGAGTCGCACATCGCCCACGCCAGGCCAATCACCCATCACTCAGCTACCACATGGCCACTTTCGTCGCTTGCCGTTCAAGCTACCAACTATTGACTAAAAAAGTCAATATAGTGACTATCCCATCTATCCGACCGGGCACGGCTATCCCCCTGCGGAAAGGAGCCCTATCCGCATCCCCATCAGAAGGTCCAGGGCAGCCAGAAAATTAGAAATCCAGGAGAACGCCATGGGTGCCACGAACCTTCTTCATTCGCTTTACAAATACAAGGCATGGTCTGAGGAGGAACTGTTCAAGTGCTTGAAAGCCCCCGCGGCAAAAAAATTTCCAACGGAAATGGAGGAAGCACTCTACTGGCTAGCCCATATCAATATTGTTGACCAGCTGTTCATTGCCAGACTGCAGGGAAAACCGGATGAATTTGACTCCATCCTGACCGAACAGAAACAAGACCTGGGTCGACTGGAAGAGTGCTTTTCTTCAGCGAATCAATGGTTTGTGAACTACACCCAGTCGATCACTACAATCGAACTGTCTGATCCGGTTGCGTTTATTTTCAAGGATGGAAAACCAGGCAACATGACGAAAGAGCAGGTTCTTGCACACGTGCTATCACACGGATTGCAGCATCGAGGAAGTGTGGCGACTATCTTGCCTCGTGAGCTACTGCTGGATCACAAGGACCATTTCACAACGTTTTTGAAGCTCTAGGCACTGATGGGCCGCCCCATGTATGGCAATGATACGTAATAGGAAATCTTTCGATGATCCGCATACCCGATCAAGCATCAGTTGCCCCCAATATGACGAGCGCTGGATGCATAAAAGGAACCTGAGACAATTCCGCTCAAATGTCGAACGAGGTTTCGGTGTGATTCAAACTGAGTAAGCCGGCCTGCCGGCCCGAAGCAGCGATCTCAAAAAAATGCCTCAGCAAGCCACCTTCTGCTGAGGCGTCCTCACTGCAAATAAAATTCATAAGTGCCGACGATTTTTATGAGGAGCGTGTCACGAATAGAAATGCTCCTTTATTTCAGTAGACGCCTTTTTGTAAGTGGGAAGGAAGATGCTAAATGTCGTTATTATCAGCGCACTCAAGCATGGCTAATCCAATTCCTCGCTCATTACGCGAGACCAAAGCATCGCCAGCACCTCGGATATCACGGGCTTCCTCATCCTGACCGATCTTGAATTTCCCCACCAGCCTCGTGATTTCGATCTCGACCCCTACAATTTTTTTCAGCATGGCATCTATGTACTCCTTGGGACTATCGGTCATTTTCCAAGGTGTGGGCTGAGTTGCTTCATGAGACTTGGTCAGCTTTGCTACGACACGACGCACGTACTGTGCATCATCGTGAAACGTCACACGACCAAATGCGTGCACGACCCGGTAGTTCCAAGTGGGGACTTGCTGATGGAAATCCTGTTTGCTCGGATACCATTGCGGCGATATATACGCATCTTGAGCTCGAAATATCACCAACACCTCGCTGCCCTGGGCGACTTCATGCCATAGGGGATTATTCCGCGCCACATGCGCCTGCAGCACCCCAAGCGCTCCGCTGCGGAGTACAAGTTCAAAAGGTAGGTGATTGGCGTCAATCCCATCACCCGAACAAGTGACAAGTGACCCAAGCGGATTTCGCATAATGACTTCTTGCAAAACGCCAACACGAGACTCTTCGAACTGAGGGGGGATGTACATTCACTTTGCTCCTATAACTGATCTGCTCGCTCAACATTGGGGCCACTGCGCCGGTCAAAGCCGACTCAACATCGGCCCTACCGCGCCTGCTGAGCTGTATCATTGTAAAGATGCAGCTTGGCGTTTCGGATGCGTTCGCAGCACTTACTGCTCAGCTCAGTTCGAGCTCGTCGATCACCGCAGCAATTTGCTGACGCCCTGCTCCACTTATGGTTCTGAGTGGCAATGGCACGCTCGGAGAGTGGGTGAATCCACGAAGCTCGGCCGCCGTTGCAACAACGCGGAAGCTTCCCCCAAATTGTGTAAAGAGGGCCCATAGATGCTTCAAAGATTCGGAAAGGCGAGTCGCTTCTTTGGCGTTACCCGACAACGCAGCACGCGTGATTGCCAGGGCCGTTTTTGGGAACAAGCCCCCAATGACGGAGTACCAGACCTCACAGCCTGCATTCAATCCAGTAGCAGCAAATGCATCCCCGCTTACCCCGATCGTTACGTGCTCCGGAATCAGTGCCCGAAGGCGATCGACTCGTGCCCTGGCCTGATCTGGTGCTTCGGGAACGCCAGGGATCTTGATCGAGTGCACATTCGGCAGGCGGGCAATACGCCCGTGAAGCTCATCAGTAAATTCGAAATGGGTGGTGCCGGGGTTGTCATAGACGCATAGCGGGACGGAGATGTTGGCGATGACCGTTTCGTACAGCGAAAAAACATCTTCAGCTGATAGCTTCTGATAGGAAACGGGGGGCAGCAACAATGCTTTGACTCCCGCCTTTTGCGCATCTTCTGCCAGCAACAGCACATCACGTGTACGCAGCGATCCTATGCTTACCATGACGGGAACATTCCCGGCTGCCTCTACTGCCAACTGCGTGACTCGTGAGCGTTCAATCCGAGAAAGGTACACATAGTTTCCTGTAGATCCGAGCGCACCGATAGAATCCACTTTCGCAGCCACCAGTTGCTCCACAAGGCGAGCAAATGCTCCTTCATCCACACCCCGCTCATTCATTGGCGTCAAAGGAAATGCACTAAGACCGGTAAACATAGTTCAGGACTCCATTGTGTGATTCTGCAATTAGATGACCACAGGACGGACTCCGAAGCATACATCGCTCAGTAATCGACTCCATGCACCATGGAGATTTCTTCGATTCAGCTGCAGGCTTTTCCAAAGTGATGTGGGGGGCATGATTGCCACCGATAAAAAAGGCTGCGTGCGAGGCGAGATTGGACATAACCCCGTATGCATCCCCACAAGCAGCCCGTACCCTCTCGCTTATTTACTAATTGGCACCTGGACCGATAAGCACACTCTCAATCTGAGCGCCTGGCATCATCAGTTGCAGGCCTTCTATCAGCTTGTCACCTGCTTCAGTCAATGCTTCGAGCGGCATTGTCGGCAGACTTTCCAGAATGAACCACATGTGCTTCGCATCTGCACTGAGCCGCGTTCTAACACCCTGACGCCAATTCCAACGACGGCAAGTCACCCCTTTATCGTCCCGCCAAACAACTTCGCCGGCATCAGGATATTCGTGGGCTGGAGCACCTTCTTTCATGGTGTCGAAAGGTTCCGATCCATCTGCAACAGCGAGTCGCGGCGAGCCCACATAGGCTTCGACGTTCTCACCGCCGACAGGAACTGCGTATTCAATGCTGATGGCGTTATAGAGATCAACCACTGGATCGATACTCGGCAGACTGCCGTCACGCAGGACCCGTTTGCGAAGAGCTTCAGCTGAGCAAGGGGTGCGCYGCGGCTTGGCACCGAATTTTCGGAAGAGATCCGCCCAAGCGGTCAGGTGAGCGTCTGCCCACAGTGCACCACCCGCCGTGACTGATTGACAGGCTCGAGCCAAAGCGTCCTTGCCAATATCTGGATTGGCGATTGGTGCAGCTTCGACCACAATGCTGAGCGCTCTGAACTCAGGTGCCAAATTGATTACGTCTTGGTCGATTGACGGCAGTACGGACAGCATCAGAGAATCCCTTTAATCCTAAATTTCACTTCATACTAGCGATCAATGACCAAAATAGTCAATATACCGACCAACACCGGGGCCGACGTTCAAACCGTTAGCGAGGCAGTTTCCCGTAGGCTCAAACAGGAACGGAAGAAGCGGAAAATCACTCTCGACGAGCTTTCCCGTCGCTCCGGTGTCAGCAAGGGCATGGTGGTCGAGATAGAGAAATGCACGGCTAACCCAAGCATCGCGATCCTGTGCAAAATCGCTGCTGCTTTGGGCCTTTCAGTTGCTGATGTCGTAAACGTGTCCGACGCCCCATCAGCCCACCTCATCGAAAGCAAGGATATTCCCACACTCTGGACAGGAAACATGGGAGGGACGGCTCGGCTCCTGGCTGGAACCAGTGGTCCGAACATGATTGAGCTTTGGCGCTGGGAAATGTTTCCCGGCGAAAACTTTGCCTCCTCAGGGCACCCTCACGGCACAACTGAGCTACTTCACGTGGAGAAAGGGACACTCCACTTCATAGTAGGAGATACCGAACTGAGCGTTTCTGCGGGTTGCTCAGCCGTAGCAAAAACAGATGTACCTCATGCCTACTCGAATAAAGGCAAATCAAAACTGATATTCACCATGTCTGTAACGGAGATCCACCAATCCGGGCGTGAAATTTAACGTTCAGACAGCATCGCGCTGAAGCTTACAGAGGAGTCCGCCGGGTTGGCTCTTGTGGTCGGCCATCATCGCCCCGTCATAGGGCTCCTAATAACAGAGCCGCTGACTGGCATAGAACTTCGTTAAGGGGCTTTTAATGTCATTTGATTACCACCATCTCTTCCTCGTATTCACGGCCTATATTGTTGGAGCCGCGAGTCCTGGACCGAGCAACATGCGAATAATGGGCGTCGCGATGAACCAAGGCAGGCAGCCCGCGCTCCTGCTAGCGGCAGGTGTGATCAGTGGTTCGATTTTCTGGGGATCGATGGCAGCCACGGGCGTCTCAGCCATCCTGGCGCAGTATGCGCAGGCGCTAGGTGTCTTAAAAACAGTTGGCGGTGCTTACCTGCTCTTCCTTGCCATCAAAGCAGGCCGCTCTGCTCTAACGTCCAATGAGCGGCTCGAAAAAGAGATAGCGGCCGCGCCAAAAGTCTCGGGCTTCAGTCTTTATCAGCGCGGCTTGTTCATGCATCTCACAAACCCTAAGGCGCTGCTCGGCTGGATCGCTACCATGACCCTTGGCTTGGGTCCGCACGCTTCGCCAAAAACGGTCGGGATTATCCTGGCCGGTTGCGCCGTGCTTAGCGTCACTATCTTCTGTGGCTATGCGATCGTCTTCTCCACCGCGCCCATGATTCGGGGATATCGCCGAGCACGCCGATGGATCGAAGGTACCCTGGCGCTAGTTTTCGGAGCAGCTGGAGTAAAGCTGATGTTCTCCAACTCCTAGCCCGGGTCTGGGCTGTTTATGCATGTAGAGTCTATCGATTGTGTAAGCCACTTGACCGCGCCTTGGGTAACGTTAAGACCCAGCGCCGTCTGGCTGAAACTGTGATGCCGTGCGACTTCTTCTAAGACTCGCAGCATGTTGAGCGAGGGCAGTTGACGCATGAAAGGATGACTCCGCACCGGCCTCCGTTGTTACGTGGGGCAGGTTTATTGTTTTTCTTGGGGTAGTGATTGTTCTGTAGGGCCTATCTGACTATCAGTGGATGGGCTGATGTAAGTGTTGTTTGGGCTGACGAATTCGCGAGCGGGCTCGCTCCCACAGGTTATGCGCTAAACCTGTG
>NZ_JBFUID010000043.1:0-53751 GCF_056402055.1 Pseudomonas sp. P4_C4
TCGGGTTGTGCCTTAAAACGGGCCGGGCTGCGTTGCTCGAAGCTTATTTGGAATGACCAAACCACGCTTCTCGCGCCTTGCCCTGCACAACAGCAGGCCCGGCGCGGCGTGAAAACTAATTGAGAACGCCCCCTAACTCAATAGCGGTTTGGTTCCATTTCCAGATCGACATGGAAACGCTCGAAAATGTCTTTCTGGATGCGCTGCGCCAGGTTCAGCAATTGCAGGCCCGTTGCGCCGCCATAGTTGACCAGCACCAGCGCCTGCAATTTATGCACGCCAGCGTCAGCCTCACGGAAACCCTTCCACCCTGCCCGCTCGATCAACCAACCGGCGGCCAGCTTCATCTGCCCGTCGGGTTGCGCATAGGCCACCAGGTCCGGGTATTCGCCCTTGAGCCGTGCAGCCAGCGCCGCCGACACCAGAGGGTTTTTGAAGAAGCTGCCGGCATTGCCGAGTACGGCCGGGTCCGGGAGTTTTTCATTGCGGATGCTGCAAATGGCCTGACTGACATCGCTGGCGGTTGGATGCTCGATGCCTTGTTCGGTCAGGCGCTGACGTACCGGACCGTACTCCAGATGCAAATGCGCAGCACGGTCGAGGGCGAAACGCACACGCAGGATCAACCAACGCCCCGGCTCCTGCTTGAACAGGCTGTCGCGGTAAGCGAAGTTGCACTCCGCCAGGCTGAAATCGCGCAGTTCGCCGCTCTGGCGATCGAGGGCGGTCAGGCCGGCGAACACGTCCTTGATCTCGACCCCATAGGCGCCGATGTTCTGCATCGGTGCCGCGCCGACGGTGCCGGGAATCAGGCTGAGGTTTTCCAGGCCGGACAACCCCAGGGACAGTGTGTGTTGCACAAAGGGATGCCAAGGCTCGCCCGCCTCGGCCTCAATCACCACTTTGCTGCCGTCATCGCTCAGCACGCGAATTCCGCGAGTGGCCATGCGCAGCACCAGCGAATCGATATCCGCCGTCAGCAGCAGGTTGCTGCCACCGCCAATCACCAGCACCGCAACCTCGTGTTTCAGCCCATAGGCCAGGGCTTCGCGCACATCGGTGTCGCTATGGGCCTCGGCAAACAGCCGAGCCTCAACGTCCACGCCAAAGCTGTTGAACGGCTTGAGCGAAACCTGCGATTGAACCTGCAAACTCATAACCGTCCCTTCAATTCGATCACCAGTAAATCACTGGCGTGCTCGATCAGGTCAAGCACCTGCTCGAAGCCTTGCTCGCCGTCGTAGTACGGGTCCGGCACTTCATCGACTGGCGACTGGTAACGGCGCAGGAACAGGTCGAGTTCGGCCTTGCCCTTGGCCGGCTGCAAGGCCTTGAGGTTGCGCAGGTTGCTGTTGTCCATCGCCAGGATCAGATCGTAGGTGGCGAAATCGGCGCGGCTGACTTGCCGGGCGCGCTGGGTGGACAAGTCATAGCCACGCAGCTTCGCCGCGGCCTGACTGCGCTGGTCCGGCGCCTTGCCGACATGCCAGTCGCCGGTGCCTGCGGAGGCCACTTCAACCTGATCGGCCAAGCCGGCCTCGCGCAACTTATGCCGCAGCACGCCTTCGGCCGTGGGAGAGCGGCAGATGTTGCCCAGGCAGACAAACAGAACCCGCATCACTTCTCCAGCAGGCGACGAATGCGCTCTAGGTCTTCAACGGTATCGACACCGGCTGGCGGCGCGATCAGTGCGTCGGCCACATGGATCCGCACGCCATGCCACAGGGCACGCAGCTGTTCCAGGCACTCGGTGTTTTCCAGCCAGCATGGACCCCAGCTGACGAAGTCCTGCAGGAAACCGGCGCGGTAGGCATAAATGCCGATATGGCGGCGATACGGCACACCTTCGGGCAACTGCTCAGGGTTCACGGCGAACGCATCCCGCGCCCAGGGCAAAGTGGAACGACTGAACGTCAGCGCCAGGCCATTGAGGTCGCTGACGACCTTGACCACGTTGAGATTGAACAGGGTGTCCACGTCTTCGATCGGCTCGGCCAGGGTGGCCATGCGCGCTTCGGTATGAGCAGCCAGGTTGGCGGCCACCTGGTCGATCACGCTTGGCGGGATCAGCGGTTCGTCGCCCTGTACGTTGACCACGATGGCATCGGGCGCCAGGCCCAGTTTCATCGCGACTTCGGCCAGGCGATCAGTGCCGGAGTTGTGGTCTTCACGGGTCAGTACCACTTCGGCGCCGAAGCCCTTGCAGGCCTCGATAATGCGCGCATCGTCGGTGGCGACTACCACACGCTCGGCACCGCTTTTGCTCGCCTGTTCCCAGACGTGCTGGATCATCGGCTTGCCGGCGATCAGCAGCAGTGGCTTGCCCGGCAGGCGGGTAGAGGCGAAACGCGACGGAATGACGACGGTAAAGGCTGTAGTCATTTATCCAGGCGCTCGTCGGTGGTCAGGGTGCGCGCTTCGGATTCGAGCATCACCGGGATGCCGTCGCGAATCGGGTAGGCCAGGCCTGCGCCCTTGCTGATCAGCTCGGTCTTGTCGGCGCTGAGCTTGAGCGGGCCTTTGCAGACCGGGCAAGCGAGGATATCGAGCAATTTGGTGTCCATGAGCATTCCCTGGAAAAAACGGATTTAAGGCAACAAACGAGCCGGCAGCAGGCGCATCAGCTGTGTGTCGAACCAGGCCACGAAGGCCGGCGACGGCACGGCATCGACCGCCAGGTACCACCAGTCGGCGGCGGCAAAGGCACGGCATTTCACCGCGTCTTTTTCCGTCATCACCAACGGCAATGACGGCGTGAAATTCAAAGCCTCCACGCTGTATTCGGCGTGGTCGGCAAACGCATGTGGAACCGGCTGCCAGTGTAGCGTTTCGAGGGTCTTGAAGAAACGTTGCGGATTGCCGATGCCGGCCACCGCGTGCAGGGCCTGGCCGCTGGGGAAGTGGTCGAGGGGGCGCCGTTCGCCGCTGCGCAGATTGACCAGCGCGGTGGATTGCAATTGAAAGGCAAATCCATCATCGCGGTCAGTCGCGGCACCGTTGTAGAGCACCGCGTCGACGCTTTGCAGGCGCTCGACCGGTTCACGCAATGGCCCGGCAGGCAGGCAACGACGGTTGCCCAGGCCGCGAGCGGCGTCGATCAACACCAGTTCCAGGTCGCGGGCCATGCGGTAGTGCTGCATGCCGTCGTCAGACAGGATCAGGTCCAGCGGCTCACTGGCCAGCAACGCTTTGACAGCGTTGCTGCGATTTGGGTCGATCATCAGCGGCACACCCGTGCGCTGGACGATCAACAACGGCTCGTCACCCGCGATGTCGGCGCTTTGTTCGGCTTCAACTCGCCATGGCAATTGCGGCGGTTTGGCGCCGTAGCCGCGGCTGACCACGCCGACCCGCAGGCCGCTGCGCTGGCAGTGCTCGATCATCCATAGAATCAGCGGCGTCTTGCCGGTGCCACCCACGGTGATGTTGCCGACCACGATCAGCGGCACCGGCGGCTGATAGATCTCGCCCTCACCCGCCAAAAAGCGCTTGCGCTTGTTCATGACCACGCGCCGGTACAGCCACTCCAGTGGCTGCAACAGCTTCAGGGCCGGATGACCCGCGTACCACGCGGCCAGCAATCGATCGGACATGGCCATCAGGACGCGGGGGGCGCCGCTTCGATGGTGGTCATGCGCAAGTGACTGAAACCGAGTTTGCCGGCCGCATCCATGGCAGTCACCACGGACTGATGCTGAGTCTTGCCATCAGCGCTGATGGACAGCGGTCGGTTAGTGTCGCCGTTGGCTGCTTTTTGCAGCGCGTCCATCAACGAGGCCAGGTCACTTTTGGGCAGGATCTGGTTGTTCACCGAGTACACACCATCGGCGCTGATGGCGATCTCCAAAGGCTTGCTCTGATCGTCGGCGGGTGTGCCGCTGACGGCTTCCGGCAGATCGACGCGCAACTGGGTTTCACGGGTAAAGGTGGTGGTCACCACGAAAAACAGCAGCAGGACAAACACCACGTCAATCAGCGACACGAGGTTGATGTCCACGTTCTCCCGTTGCTTGCGGCGGAATTTCACGCTTTGCCCTCAGCCAGATCAACGTCACGGTCGCCCTGCACCACTTCAACCAGCTTGATGGCTTCCTGCTCCATGCCCACGACGAGCTCATCAATGCGCCGTTGCAGAAACCGGTGGAAGAACACCGAGGGGATACCGACAATCAGGCCCGAAGCCGTGGTAATCAAGGCTTTGGAAATACCGCCGGCCAGCACTGCGGCGTTGGTCGTCATGCCCGTGCCCATGAACGAACTGAAGATATCGATCATGCCCAACACGGTACCCAGCAGACCCAGCAACGGCGCCATGGCGGCGATGGTGCCCAGCGCGTTGATGTAGTGCTCCAGCTCGTGGATCACCCGGGCAGCGGCCTCTTCGATGCACTCCTTCATGATCTCGCGACCATGTCTGGAGTTGGCCAGGCCGGCCGCCAGGATCTCGCCCAACGGGGAGTTGGCGCGCAGTTCCTTGAGTTTTTCCTTATTGAGCTGTTTGTCCTTGATCCAGACCCAGACCTGCCCGAGCAAATGCTCCGGGGTCACGCGGCTGGCGCGCAGGGTCCAGAGACGCTCGGCGACGATCGCCATGGCCGCGATGGAACTCAGAATGATCGGCAGCATCATCCAGCCGCCGGATTTGACCAATTCCCACACAGTGACAGTCCCCTCGAAAAAGTGCGCCACTCTAACATAGGGGGGGCAAGCACCGAAGACCGTGGTGACGCAACCGGTCGGGCTTTGATAATGCCCGGTCATTGGTCCTAGGGCGGCGGATCGCGCCAGAAACGCCGTTCCTGGCGCATTGACCACGGCGGCTCGGAGCGCCCCAGTTGCAGACGAATGGCACCCTGTTCGACGCTGTCGTAGATCGCCATTCCACGTTTTTGATAACGCGCGATGACCGTGGGATGCGGATGGCCAAACGAATTGCCCTGCCCGCGGGAGATCAGCGCACCTTTAGGTTGCAGGACATCCAGCAGGGCCCTGGACGACGAACTGCGACTGCCATGGTGTGGCGCCTGCAGCCAGTCGATAGGCAGGGCCAATGGACTGTCCAGCAGGGCTCTCTCGGCGGCGGCATCAATGTCGCCACTCAACAGCAACCGTTCGCCATTGGCCTCGATCAGCAAGACACAGGAGTTCTGGTTGCTGTCGCCGGCCAATGGCCAGTGCCAAAGCTGGAAATAGACGCCGTCCCAGGTCCATTGCCGACCGCTCTCACAGCGCTCGGCCTGCAACTCCACCGGCAAGTCTGACGGTTCACCACTGACCACCTGTTTCACCGGCAAGCCCTTGGCAACTGCCCGGGCACCGCCGGCATGATCGGCATGGGCGTGGCTGATCAGCATCAGGTCGAGGCCCTTCACCCCCAGTTTGCGCAACGCCGGCAGCACCACCCGCTCCCCTTGGTCGAGTTCACCGAAACGCGGTCCGGCGTCATACAGCATCGTGTGATGCCGAGTGCGCACCAGGATCGCCAGGCCCTGACCGACATCCAGTTGCCAGACTTCGGCCATGCGTTCCTGCAACATCGGCCTGGGCGAAAAAACCAGCATCAACAGCATGGGCCACCCTAACGGGCGCATCGGTACGCCTCGCGGCAGCAATAGCAAGAAGGCGCCAATGGCACCGATTACCCAGGCCCATAGCGGGACTGTTGCGGGCACCCACGCGGGAACCTGACCGGAGACGAGTTCCAATCCCCTGAACCACCCGTCGATCAGGCCGCCCGCCAGCCACAGCAATTTCTCACCCACGTAAGGCACCGGCAGCAACAGCGTCCCGAGCAACGCCGGTGGCAGTACCACCAGACTGATCCAGGGTACCGCGAACAAATTGGCCAGCGGCCCACTGAGACTGATTGGCAACCCCAAAGCCAGTAACAACGGACAAAGGCCGATTGCAATCAGCCACTGGGCACGGGTCCAGGTCTGCCACCAGCGCCACGGTCCCAATCGGCCGCCGAAGGTCAATATCAAGACTGCCACGGCCGCGAAAGACAGCCAGAAACCAGGCTGAAGACTCGCCAGCGGCGCCAGCAGCAATATGCCGTTGAGTGCCAGCAACAGCGGCCACCATGCACCGAGATGTCGGAACCGTAGACGCCACAACAACACCAGACCAATCATCACGCAGGCCCGTCGCACCGGCACCCCGAAACCGGCCAGCATCCCGTAACCGAGCGCAGCGGCGAATGCCAGGCCACACGCCCAGGGCAACCATGGCAGACGGTTCGGCCATAGCCCAAAGCGGGCCAGGCCGGCGATCAGCAGATACACGACTCCCGCCAGCAATCCGATGTGCTGCCCGGAAATCACCAACAGATGCACCGTGCCGGTGTCCTGCAGTACCTGCCAGTCTTCCCGACTCAGCCCGGCACCGTCCCCGAGCACCAACGCCGTCAACGCGCCGCTTCGCCCTTGGGCATCAACCGCCAGCAAACGCTGACGGATGGCATCGCGCCAGGCCCATCGGGCTGGCGCAAGGCGTTCGCCCTCCTTCACCGTCCCGGTCGCCCCGATGCGTTGTGCCAGCAACCAGGCCTGGTAGTCGAATGCCTGCGGGTTGAGGAGCCCGACCGGGCGCTTCAGCTTGACTGCCAGGCGCCAGCGTTCGCCACTGTTCACCGGCGCCCCGCCATACCAGGCCAGCCGCATTTGCCGCGGCAGCCGGGTACGTCGGGACTGGATGTCGGTCAATTCGAAACGCACGACACCGTCATCATGCCGGGGCAAGCCTGTGACCCGCCCTTCGACCCAGCGGGTTTCGCCGTCCAGGGCCGGCGGCAACCGGTCATCCAGCGCCCACTGCGCATTCGCGCAGGCCCAGCTCAAACCGAACAGGTAAAACGCCACCGGCCAGGTCCTGAACGGCAGCAACATCAAACCCGCCACCGGCATCGCCAGCCACAACCAGACCGGCGGCAATGCCGGTAAAAAACGCAAGGTCAGCAGACCCAACGCCAGCGCCATCATCCCTGTGCGCATAAACCCGTCCTTGAGAGTACCCTCCAAGGCTTAGCCCGCCCGTCGCATGGGCATCGTCAATAATTGTCACAAAGTCTGAATGGGCAGCTCATAGAATCCAGACATACTTGCCACCCTGACCGACCGAGAAGCCTTATGCCCCGGCGCTTATTCAAACGTTACATGCCAGACCCGATGAGCATCAGGGAACACAAGTCCTTACGCTTTCTCGGCACGCTGTTGCATGACCCGAACCTGTGGCACCTCAATCGCCACTCCGTTGCCCGCGCCATGGCCGTGGGTCTGTTCGCTGCGTTCCTGCCGATCCCGCTGCAGATGCTGCTGGCGGCCATCCTCGCCATCATCGTGCGCGGCAACATGCCGATTGCCGTGAGCCTGGTCTGGCTGACCAACCCGATCACCATGCCCGCCGTGTTCTTTTGCACCTACCAGACCGGCGCCTGGCTGATGGACGTCCCCGCCCGGCAGTTGCCGGACTCGCTGACCTGGGAATGGGTCAGGGGTGAAATCTCGACCTTGTGGCAACCGTTTCTATTGGGCTCGGTAGTAACCGGGCTGGCACTCGGTGCGCTGGCCTACTTCCTGGTAATGATGTATTGGCGCTGGTGGGTGGCCCGGCAATGGAAGCGGCGCAAGAAGAGCCGGATGTGAGAATGCAAAACGGCCTCCACTTGGGAGGCCGTTTTTTTTGCGGTGTCTGGGCTGACGCCATCGCGAGCAAGCTCGCTCCCACAGGGGATCTACTTTGCGACATGGATCGAGTGTGGGAGCGAGCTTGCTCGCGATGCAGACGACTCGGTCGTCTTCAAGTACGCATCCCACGCCCGCTGACCAGCAACCGTGCACTACCGAGATACAGCACCACGGTCGCCACCAGCATGAAGGCGATCGCCACGCTGATGCGGATATCCGACACGCCGAGAATGCCGTAACGGAATGCGTTGACCATGTGCAGCACCGGGTTGGCCAGGGACACGGTCTGCCAGAACGGCGGCAGCAAGGTGATCGAGTAGAAGACCCCGCCCAGGTAGGTCAGTGGCGTCAGCACGAAGGTCGGAATGATCGAAATGTCATCGAAGTTGCGCGCAAACACGGCGTTGATGAAGCCCAGCAGCGAGAAGATCGTCGCGGTCAGCACCACCACCAGAATGGTCACGCCCAGGTGATGCACCTGCAAATGGGTGAAGAACAGCGACAGCAGGGTCACGATGATCCCCACCATCAAGCCACGCAGCACGCCGCCCAGGGTGTAGCCGATCAGAATGGTGTGCGGCGACAGCGGCGAGACCATCAGTTCTTCGATGGAACGCTGGAACTTGCTGCCGAAGAAACTCGACACCACGTTGCCGTAGGAGTTGGTGATCACCGACATCATGATCAGCCCCGGCACGATGTACTCCATGTAAGTGAAGCCACCCATGTCGCCGATTTGCCGACCGATCAGATTACCGAAGATCACGAAGTACAGGACCATGGTGATGGCCGGCGGCAGCAAGGTCTGCGGCCAGATCCGGGTGAAACGCCGGACTTCACGGTAAACGATGGTGTTGAGGGCAACGAGGTTGGGGCGTAGCTCGGAACTCATACCGCCACCTTCGACAGATTTTTCTCCACCAGGGACACGAACAACTCCTCGAGGCGATTGGTTTTGTTACGCAGGCTCAGCACTTCGATGTTTTGCTGCGCCAACTGGGTGAACAGCGCGGTGATGCCCATGGACTTGTCCACCTGGACTTCCAGGGTGTGGTTGTCGATCAGCCGGGACGGGTAGCCGAGCAACTGCGGCGCCACTTGCAACGTGTTCTTCATATCCAGCAGGAACGTTTCCACATGCAATTGGCTGAGCAACTGCTTCATGCTGGTGTTCTCGACGATGGTGCCGTGGTCGATGATGCCGATGTTGCGGCACAACTGCTCAGCCTCTTCCAGGTAGTGGGTCGTGAGGATGATGGTGATGCCTTTCTTGTTCAGTTCGGTGAGGAAGCTCCACATCGAACGACGCAGCTCGATGTCCACCCCGGCAGTCGGTTCGTCGAGGATCAGCAGGCGCGGCTCATGAACCAGCGCGCGGGCGATCATCAGGCGCCGCTTCATGCCGCCGGACAGCGAACGCGACGGCACATCCTTCTTGTCCCACAGGCCGAGCTGGGTCAGGTACTGTTCGGCGCGTTCCTTGGCGATTTTCGCCGGGATGCCGTAGTAGCCGGCCTGGGTCACGACGATGTCGAAGGTCTTTTCGAACTGGTTGAAGTTGAATTCCTGGGGCACCACGCCGATGCAGCGTTTGAGCTGCGCAGGATTCCTGTCCAGGTCGTGACCGAAGATATTCACCGTGCCACTGGTCTTGTTCACCAGGGTCGAGAGAATCCCGATGGTCGTGGATTTGCCGGCGCCGTTCGGGCCGAGCAAGGCGAAGAAGTCACCTTCGGCGACATCCAGATCGATACCACTCAGGGCCTGGAAACCGTTGCCGTAGGTTTTGGTTAGCTGCCGGATGGACAGAGCGGAACTCATATCTGATTTACGCACCAAGAAGGGAAGAAAGGGATAAGTATGGGCGGCGGCGAACAATACAACCGCAGCGAACCAGCACAATGGTGCTTGTCGCCGCCACACAAGTACAGTCAAGCGTGTCGATAGTGAGTATTAAGTCAACGCGGTCATGACCGCCTTTTGATACGCCGGACGCTGTTTCAACCGTGCGTACCAGGCCTCCAGGTGAGGTTGYGGCGCACGCTCGATCGGCATCTCGAACCAGGCATAAATGAAACTGCCCAGGGGAATATCGCCCATGCCGATCTCGTCTCCGGACAGGTAGGGTTTGGCGGCCAGCGCCTGATCGGCCATTGCCAGCAGCGTGTCGCATTCCTTGATTGCCGCCTTGATGGCGGGCCAGTCCTGCTGGTCTGCCGGGGTACGCAGCACGCCCCAGAACACGGTGCGGAACGGACCGGCAAAGCTCGAAGTGGTCCAGTCCATCCACTTATCGGCAGTGGCGCGGGCCTTTGGATTGTTCGGATACCAGGCCGTGCCGTCAGCATGCAAGGCCATCAGGTAACGCACGATGGCGTTGGATTCCCACAGCACGAAGCCATCGTCTTCGATCACCGGCACCCGACCGTTGGGGTTCATCGCGCGGTACTCGGGCGTATCGACGACACCAAAGGCGCCACCGGCATCGATGGCCTCGTAGGCCAGTCCCAGTTCTTCGGCGGCCCACAATGGCTTTCTGACATTCGACGAGTTTTTCCGACCCCAGATCTTCAGCATGACCGCCTCTTTTTCGGTAAGTGGGCAGGCAGCATACGCCGGATCAGGCGCGACTCAAATCGCTCTGCATGTCGCCCAGCAGCGGTTGCTGTTGCTCGCCGAACAGGTGCGGATAGCATTTTTCCAGGTGTTCGAAAAAGAACGCTTCAGGTACGTCGGCGAACTGGCCGTGATCGACGAGGTACTCCATCAGCTTCGCGCCATCGCGGTTGAAGGGATGAAAAACGCTGTCGTTGATCCCGTCGAATTCCAGCGGCGCCACATTGAACAGGTCGCAGAGTTTGCGGTTGAACGCTGGCGTCGCCTTGACCCAGCGATCCTGCAAATAGAACTCGGTGTAGCCGTGCATGGCGAACATATCGCTCTTGAGCAACTCAAGCAGCCGTGGCGTCGACAAATGATTGCGCACATCCGCCAGGCCGATCCGCGCGGGAATCGCGCAATGCCGCGCGGCACCTGCCAGCAGCGTGGCCTTGGGCACGCAGTAACTCTCTCCGGCCGCCAGCGCATAACTGCCGCGCAGGGTTTGCGGATCGCGACTGAACGTGTACGGGTTATAGCGCACCGCTTCGCGCACGGCGTAATAGAGACTGATCGCCTGCGCAAGCGGATCGCGACTGGCGCCACGGTGTTGTTCGGCGAACTCCACCACGGACGGGTGGTCACTATCGATGAAGCGGCCGGGACTCAGATACTCGTGCATGAGAATAATCTCCTGGGGAAGCCCCGAGTCTAGCGAGCGCTTGAGCACAGAGATAACGACGTTTCGGCCAAACATGGGCGCTTTGCCGCTCGCTCGATGAACGCTTTCCCACGATTCCAATCACATCGCTGTGACCTGCCTGTTTTGCGGATGCCGTCTAAGCTCTGTGGGCTGGTTCGCCCTGGTTTCACGGAGGAATGAATATGCTGTTGTTGTGGATACTGGTTCTGCTGGTCGGGATTGCTTATTTGGCCCACCGCCGCATCGCCCCGCTGCCCGCCCTGGTCATCGTGGCCGTCTATATCGTGGCAATGGGCGCTTTCAGCCGTGCGCCGGGCTGGTTGTTGCTGGTTTACTGGGTGTTGATCGCCGCCGTCGCCGCGCCCTTGCTGCTGCCCGACCTGCGCCGCAAATTATTCAGTGCACCGATGTTCAACTGGTTCCAGAAAACCCTGCCGCCCATGTCGCAAACCGAACGCGACGCCATCGACGCCGGCACGGTCTGGTGGGACGGCGAACTGTTCAGTGGCCGTCCGGACTGGAGCAAACTGCTGTCCTATCCCAAAGCGCAATTGAATGAAGAGGAACAGGCTTTCATCGACGGGCCGACCGAAACACTCTGCACCATGGTCAATGAATGGCAGCTCGGTCAAACCATGGACCTGCCGCCGGAAGTCTGGACCTTCATCAAGGACAACGGCTTTTTCGCCCTGATCATCCCCAAGGAGTTTGGCGGCAAGGGCTTCTCTGCCTATGCCCACTCGCAAGTGGCGATGAAACTGGCGAGCCACAGTGGCGACCTCGTAACCACCGTGATGGTCCCCAACTCCCTCGGCCCGGCCGAACTGTTGCTGCATTACGGTACCGACGAACAACGCAATCATTACCTGCCACGCCTGGCACGCGGCGACGATATCCCGTGCTTTGCCCTTACCGGCCCGCTGGCCGGCTCCGACGCCGGCGGCATGCCGGACTCCGGAGTGATCTGCAAAGGTGAATGGCAGGGTCAGGAAGTCCTCGGCCTGCGCCTGAACTGGGAAAAGCGCTACATCACCCTCGGCCCGGTGGCCACCCTCCTCGGCCTGGCCTTCAAGGCTTACGACCCGGATCACCTGCTGGGCGACAAAGATGACCTGGGTATCAGCCTGGCACTGATTCCGACCGACACCGCCGGTGTCGAGATCGGCCGCCGGCATCTGCCGTTGGGCGCCGCATTCATGAATGGCCCGAATTCAGGCAAGGACGTGTTCATCCCGCTGGAGCTCCTCATCGGCGGCCAGGAGATGCTCGGCAAAGGCTGGATGATGCTGATGAATTGCCTGTCGGTCGGGCGTTCGATTTCCCTGCCGGCGGTGGGCACCGGCATGGCCAAGTTCACCAGTCTGGTGACGGGCCAATACGCTCAGGTTCGCGAGCAGTTCAATGTGCCGATTGCCGCGTTCGAAGGCATTCAGGAAGCCATGGCGCGCATTGGCGGCAACACCTGGATGATGGACGCCGCCCGCATGCTGACCGCCAATGCGGTCGACCTGGGCGAGAAACCGTCGGTGCTGTCGGCGATTCTCAAGTACCACCTGACCGAGCGCGGCCGCGACTGCCTCAGCGATGCGATGGACGTGCACGGCGGCAAGGCAATCATCATGGGGCCAAACAACTACCTCGGTCGCAAATGGAACTGCGTGCCGATTTTCATCACCGTCGAAGGCGCGAATATTCTCTCGCGCAACCTGATGATCTTCGGCCAGGGCGCAATTCGCTGCCATCCCTTCGTGCTCAAGGAAATGGCCCTCGCCGGCCGTGAAGACAAGGATCAGGCGCTCAGAGAATTCGATGACCTGCTGCTCAAGCACATCGGTTTTGCCGTGAGCAACGCCGCCAGCACACTGGTGCTCAATCTCGGTTTCGGCCACCTCGAACACACCCCGGGCGACAAGCTCAGCCAGGGTTATTTCCGCGCACTCAATCGTCAGTCCGCTGCTTTCGCCCTGCTCGCCGACCTCAGCATGATGCTGCTGGGAGGGGAACTGAAACGCCGCGAACGCCTGTCCGCACGGCTGGGTGACGTGCTGAGCAACCTTTACCTGGCCTCTGCCGCGCTCAAGCGCTACCACGATCTCGACTCACCGCAGTACATGGCGCCGCTGCTGGCCTGGGCCATGGAAGAAAGCCTGGGCCAGGCGGAACGGGCCATGGATGAGCTGCTGAATAACTTCCCGAACAAAGTCGTCGGCTGCCTGTTGCGGGTGATCGTGTTCCCGTTCGGTCGCCGGCACAAAGGGCCATCGGACAAACTCGGTGCTGAAGTCGCTGCGTTGATTGGCCGCGCCAAGGGCGACCCTGCCCTGGAGGAATTGCTCCTGGGTTGCTATCGCCCACAAGCGAGCGACGACCCGGTGGGTGCATTGCAACACGCCTGCAATCTGTTGAGCGCCGCACAGCCATTGCAGAAAAAGCTGCATGTGGCACTCAAGAGTGGTCAGGTCAAACCGCTGGCCGGCGAGTCGGTGATCGATGCCGCCCTCGAGGCCGGCGTGTTGCAGCCGGTGGAAGCCCAAACCCTGCGTGAAGCAGAAGCGGCCCGGCGCAAGGTGATCGATGTCGATGACTTTGACCAAAAGGCTTTGGCACTGGCCAAGGGAAAAGTCCGCTGATCCCTTCAAGCATGTAAAAACGGGCGCTGGCGCTTTATACTCCCGCGCCCGTTTTGCTCTTGAGGACTTATCTCGTGTCCAACATCGTTGCCGATCATCTCGTTTTACTCGACCACCTGCGCAGCATCCTGGTCGCCGTAGGTGAGGCCGAGCAGGTTCCCGAAGAAAGCCATGCCTTGTTCCTTGAGCGCTTCGACGAATTGCTGGCGTCACTGCCGATCGATCCGATCGAAAGCCAATACCTGGGCCAGGACATCCTGACTCAAGTCATTTCCCGTTATCCGCAAATCGCCCACCTGATTCCACGGGATCTGCTGTGGTATTTCGCCGGTGATTGCCTGCACTACTTGTCCGATGAAGAAATCGACCTGTATCAGGCACTGGAAGAGCGCCGCTTCGAAGCCGAACAGAACGACGAACCTTTCGACTGGAACCAGGAAAAACAGCTGCTGGCGTTGTCGAACCAGGACAGCAAGCACTGATCTTCTATCAGTGATGCCAAAGGCCCGCATGCTTGAGCATGCGGGCCTTTTTGTTTATTGCCTTCAGCGCACCCCGTCAACATCAGGCAACCGCACTGCGCTGCGACTCTGCCCACCCGCCTATCTCCAGCCTTTGCACCAATGCTTTTCTTTAAATTCATGGCACTTTGGTTTGATTGAACTACCTTCAAACAATAAGAAGTCATGACGGCTTGATTTTCCACGTCAGCTTCAGTGATCAGACAGCGGATTGGCAAAAGGAGTTACCTCACCATGATCCTGGCAGGCGCTTTTCGGCTCTGTACCTTCAGTGCCGATGACTTTCCGGGGGAACCAGGTCGACCCATAGGCGCAAGTATCGCTCTGGCGGGCAGTCCAGGTATCCGGATCACTAAAAACCGTTTCAGCAAAGGTCGCTCGCTGTCCCGCCAGATCAGCGAATCGCGCCCGCTCGTGTGTAGCACGCAAGGAATAACGCCAGGGCCATGGATGAGTGGTCTGGCGCATTGGGGGGGATAGCCCGATCCCCGTGAAGTGATCCGAGACAACTCAGTCCGCCTAAAGACGGTCTATCCAGTGAGGATGTACTTAATGAGCCTTCGTACCGAGCCCGCTTTCAAGCGAATTATCCATGGCCTGTTCTGGATGGGCCTCAGCGTGGATGCGGCTCAGGCCGCGCCAGCCAATTGCCCGCAACTGGACAATTGGCCGACAACGTACGAGGTCGGTCAGGGGCTGCAGAGTGAACTGCGCAGCCCCGTTCCGGTAACGCAACTGGCGGTGGGTGACCCGAAGATTGCCGACGTGCAACCCAGCGGCAGCAGCGCGTTCATACTCACGGGCCTTGCACCAGGGACCACCAGCCTGATGGTCTGGACCGCCTGTTCGAAAACGCCGCGCCAGAGCATGGTGTTCGTCAAGGGCAAGGCCACGTCGGCGCTGACCAGCGTGCCGTCGGTGCCTTCCGACGACCCGCTGCTGCCGAGCCAGGTGCAGACCGATATCCGCTTCGTTGAAGTCAGCCGGACCAAACTCAAGGAAGCCTCCGCGTCGATTTTCGGCATTCGCGGCAACTTCCTGTTCGGTTCGCCGAGAACCCTGCCCACCATCGGCGGCATTGTCACGCCGGTGGTACCGGTGAATAACAACAACTTCAACCTCACTTTTGCTACCGGTAATACCCTGGTGGCGCTCAATGCGCTGGAAGGCAGCGGTTTCGCCTACACCCTGGCGCGGCCAAGCCTGGTAGCGCTCAGCGGGCAGAGTGCGAGTTTCCTGGCCGGTGGTGAAATACCGATTCCGGTGCCCAGTTCAGGCAGCGATAACGTGTCCATCGAGTACAAGGAATTCGGTATCCGCCTGACTCTGACGCCAACCATCATCGGGAAAAACCGAATCGCGTTGAAGGTGGCGCCGGAAGTCAGTGAACTGGACTTCACCAACGCCGTGAGCATCGCCGGCACGGTCGTCCCGGCCCTGACCGTGCGCCGTACCGACACCAGCATCTCCCTGGCCGACGGCGAAAGCTTCGTCATCAGCGGCCTGATCAGCTCCCGCAACACTTCCCAGGTGAACAAGTTTCCGGGGCTGGGCGATATCCCGGTTCTGGGCGCGTTTTTCCGCGACAACACCATCAACCGCGAAGAGCGCGAACTGCTGATGATCGTCACCCCGCATCTGGTCCAGCCACTGGCGGCCAATGCACAACTGCCGTCATTGCCTGGCGAGCAGCTGCGCAATTACGACCCGAACTTCTACCGCATGTTTTTCCTGGAAAATGGCGACTTCGACAGTCGCAGCGGGCTCTCGCAATGAATCGGAGCCTGAACCAGTCTGGCCTCGCCCTCACGCCTGACGGTGACTTTGCACGCTTGCCGGGCCAGCCTTATTGCCATTGGCCAGGCGTTCATCTTGTTGTAGCCAGGGGACATTCGATGAAAGCAGTCATTGCCATAGCGGCGACATTAATGCTCGCCGGTTGTGCCAGCAATGGCCTGTCTTCGCGACCGGCCAGCTGTGCCAAGCCCGGTTCGGAGCAAGAACTGGCCCTGAACCTGGCCGACAGCATGGCCGACGAAGGCCGTTTGTATGCCAGCCTGGCGAATCTGGAAGGAATGCCCGATAACCTGGTCCAGGTCCGCCTGCGCAAGGCTCGGGTGCTGCGCTTGATGGGGCGTAGCGGCGACGCGCAGCCGTTGTACGAAAGCTTGCTCGGCACCTGTCTGGCAGCTGAAGGGGAACTTGGCCTGGGCCAACTGGCCGCCGCCAAAAATGATAACGCCAGCGCTGCCACTCACCTTGAGCGTGCGGTGCAGATGGCCCCCACCGACGACAGGATGCGCAATGACCTGGGGGTCGTCTACCTCAATCAGCACCGGATCCCTGAAGCACGCTTCGAGTTCATGACCGCCATGGAGCTCAAGCAGGCAAACACACTGGCGGCACTCAATATGGTGACGCTGCTGATCTACCAGGATAACTGGAAGGCCGCCGCCGAACTCGTGACCCGCGCCGACTTGAGCCCCAGGCAAGTCGTAGAGGCTCAAACCCGCGCGGAAAAACTCAAGGCCTCCGCCAATAAAGTGGTGGCTACCGATGGCAATCGCAAGGCTGAGGTAGCCGATGCCTCTTCCAGTGCGAACAAGTAGAACGTACGAGGAGTCGAGATGAATACCAAACGGCTGTTGATCCTGTGCACGGCTTGCCTGTCCACCACTGCCTGGGCTATCGAGCCGGGCCCCTCTTCGCCGTATCAACAAGGCACCGAACAGTGGTTGCAGCTGCAGATTCGCGGTGTGGTTGCCTCCCCTCACCTGCAAACCGCTTCGGCCACCGAACGTGACCTGGCCATGCAGCGCTGGCTGAACAGCTTCAACTACCCAATTCCGCAATTTTATGACCAGGATGCAGCGGGACAAATGACCATCGGCAACTGAGGCAGGTCGATGGGGTGATCAGCCTCTGGCGTAGTCCGGAATGGCCTGGCTAAAAAGCCAGGCTCAATCACGAGTGCAGGAAAATACAGTCCAGGTACTACAAGGTGGAGCAAGCGATTGGAGTGAATACACTCCGTTCACCTACTCCACCCCATTCTTATGCAGTACAGCCATCCTGTTCGACAGCAAGCCACCCCTGCTCACTTACCGAATGCCTTGAGTACCCCGATCATGGCGGGGCCAATGGCTATCAAGAAGAAGCTCGGCCACAGACAGAAAATCAGCGGAAATATCATCTTGGTGCCAATTTTCGCCCCCATCTCTTCGGCGGCCTGCGTACGCCGGTCACGGAACTCATCGGCATAGATACGCAAGGTGTCGGCCACGCTGGTACCAAAGCGGATACTCTGCGCCAACAGGTTGACAAGCCCTTGCACGTCATCTAGGCCAGTGCGCACAGCCAGTTGCTTGAGCGCCTCGGTACTGGAAATGCCCGCACGGATTTGTGCATTGACCATGGCCAGTTCTTCAGCCAGCTCGACCTGACTGACCGACATCTCCTCAGCCACTCGTTCGATGGTCGTGGGCAAGGCCAGGCCCGACTCCACGCACACCACCATCAGATCCAGCGCATCCGGAAACGCCGCACGCAGCCGACCTTGTCGCAACTGCTTGCGCTTGGCGACATACAGCGCTGGCAGCAACCATCCGATACCGGCCACCAAGACCACCAACAGCAGCCCCATGATCAGGGAAACCTTGGGAATCATCGGCAACAGCAGCAACGCAATACCCATTAATAACAGTGGCAACATCAAGCGTACCGCCCAGTACACCTGCGCCGCCGATGAGGAGCGGTATCCCGCATGCATCAACAGGGTCTGGGTGACGGACGTTTGAGCCGACCCCGCCGAGGCAAAGCGCTGGCCGACCCGCTCCAGCAACAATTGCAGGTTACCCGGAGTTTCCTGCCCGGTCGTGTTGCCTAAATGACCACGCTTGATCAGCGCCAGACGACGCTGCACCGGGTCCTGAAGACCCTGCATCAGCAAGATGACGGCGCCGACCGCAAGCACCGTACTCAAACCGATTGCGCCAAGGAACAACAGGCGCGCCAGCTCCTCGTTCCCTGTGACCCGACTTAACAATCCGAGCAAAAAATCCATGACCTGTACCTCTCGATAGCGAACCCCGCTTAAACCTGAATCCGGATGATTTTGCGAATCCAGAAAATCCCGGCCAACATGGAACCAAAAGCCCCGAGTATCAGCTTATGGCCCACGGGATCATTGAGCAGCAACGGCATGTATTTAGGGGTGGTGAACACGATCGCCCCTGCCAGCACGAAGGGAATGGCCACCAGTATCCAGGCCGACATCCTCCCTTCGGCCGACAAGGTCTTGACCTTGCGTTGGAAGCGAAAGCGCCCGCGGATCAGGCGGCTCAGGCGCTCCAGCACCTCGGTCAAATTGCCGCCGGTCTCGCGATGGATGAGGATCGAGGTCACCAGCATCATCACAGTCATGCTCGGCATCCTCTCCAGCAGGCCGAGCATAGCCCGACGTACATCATTGCCATAGTTGATATCGGAGAAGGTCAGGCCAAACTCATGAGCCACCGGCCCTTTGTGCTCCTCGGCCACCAGGCGCAGGGTTTCGTTGAATGGGTGCCCGGCGCGCAGAGCGCGGCACATGGCATCCAGCGCGTCCGGCAGGCCTTCCTCGAACGCAGCGAAACGCTTGCCACGGTCGCGAGAGATTTTCAGTATGGGGAACCAGAAGATCGCGAAACCCGCCACCAGCGCCATCCACCAGACTGGCGAGACCATCCAGATCAGGATACCCACCCAGACACCCAGCACCAGCCCGAGCAGCAATACCCGATAGGCCCGGTACTCGTGCCCGGACTGCTCAATCATTTGCGTCAGTGATTCCATAAAGGGCAGCTGCTCAAGCCTGGCCTCCAGTGGCGACAAACGCGTCAGGTACTTTTGCCTCAATACCGTTTGCATGTTGGGCAAATTATTGGCTTTCTCCATTACGTGCAGGCGGCCGCGGATGCGCTTGCGCATCTTGCCGGCCTCGCCGAATACCGGTACCGCCACGCCCTGGGACAGGAGGAAGACGGCGATAAACACCATGCCGAGGAACATCAGAATGAATTCGCCTGGAACCTGGTTCATGGCTGCCGCGCCTCCATCCATTCAGGCCTGAACATCGTGAGCGGCAACTCGATGCCACGCTTGGCCAGCACATCACGAAATGCGGGGATCATGCCGCTGGGTCGATACTCCCCGAGTACCTCACCGTTTTCGCCCATGCCATGGCGCGCGAAGGAGAAGATTTCAGTCATGGTGATGATCTCGCCTTCCATGCCGTTGATCTCCTGCACGCTGACCAGGCGGCGCTTGCCGTCCTCCTGGCGTTCCAGCTGGATCACCACATCGATGGCCGATGCGATCTGCTGACGCATGGCCTTGATCGGGAAGGTCGCCCCGGTCATCGACACCATGTTCTCGACCCGCCCCAACGCATCGCGCGCGGTGTTGGCGTGAATCGTGGTCAGCGAGCCGTCGTGTCCGGTGTTCATCGCGGTCAGCATGTCCAGCGCCTCGACGCCGCGCACTTCACCGATCACGATACGGTCCGGCCGCATCCGCAGGCTGTTGCGCACCAACTCACGCTGGCTCACCTCGCCACGTCCCTCGATGTTCGAAGGCCGGGTTTCCAGGCGCACCACGTGGGGCTGCTGCAGTTGCAGTTCGGCCGAGTCTTCGATGGTGACGATCCGCTCGTTGTGCGGAATGAAACTGGACAGCACATTGAGCATGGTGGTCTTGCCGCTGCCGGTACCGCCGGAAATCAGCACGTTCAAGCGCCCACGGACAATCGCCTTGAGCAGCAGGGCAATGGCCGGGGTCAATGTCCCCACCTGGATCAGGCTGTCGGTATTGAGCAGGTCCACCGCAAAGCGCCGGATCGACATGCTCGGGCCGTCGATGGCCAGCGGCGGGATAATCGCGTTGACCCGCGAACCGTCCTTGAGCCGGGCATCTACCAACGGCGAGGACTCATCGATACGCCGACCCAGGCTGGAGACGATGCGATCGATGATGTTCAGCAAATGCTGATCATCGCGAAAGCGCACATCGGTGCGTTGCAGTTTGCCAAAGCGCTCGACATAGACCGAGGCATGACCGTTGACCAGAATGTCGGACACGCTGTGGTCAGCCAGCAACGGTTCCAGGGGGCCAAGGCCGAGCACCTCGTCGGTGATCTGCTTGATGATCAACTGGCGGCTGGACGTACTCACCGGTGCCGAATGTTCATCGAGCAGACGCTGGCAGATATCGCGAATCTGTCGCGTAGCCTCAGCCTGTTCAAGGGAGTCCAGCAAGGACAGGTCCATGACCTTGAGCAACTGCTGGTAGATCTTTTCTCGCCACTCGGCCTCCACCGGGGTGACCTGACTTTTGGTTTCGTAAAGAACGTCCGGCGTTGCACGTTCCCACGCCATCACTTCTTCTGCCGGATCCAGTTGGTCGTCACCTGGCTGGTTAGCCTGCGACGAGGCGGATTTAGCGGATTGTTTGCGCAAGCGGTTACGAAAGTCACTGATCATGGGTCACCCCCCGAAAAAACGGTTGAAGGCGCGTTTGAGCACGCTTTTGTTTCCAGCCACCTGCTTGCCAACCAGTTCCTCGGCCACGTTGCGCAGGGCAACGGTGATCGCCGCCTTCGGCGCATGCAGACCCAACGGCACGCCCGTGTTCTGACTCTGGCTGACCAGGTTGAAGTCGTTGGGTAATTTCGCCAGGTTGGTGCAGCGCAGCGCCTCGCCGATATCCTTGAGGCTGACCGCTGCCGCCTTGTCATAGCGGTTGACCACTATCTGCAATTGATCCCCACGCACGCCCAGGTCTTCGCGAAGAATCCGCACCAGGGAACTGGCATCGCGCAGATGGCTGACGCTCTGCTGCACCACCACGTATACCCGATCCACCTGTTCCAGCACGGAGCCGGTGAGGTGGTCGATTTGCCGCGGCAGATCGATCACTACCCAGTCATAGCTGGCGCGGGCCAACTGCATCAGGGTGTCAAGTTGCTCGGGTTGAGCATCCTGCGGCAGACACAGCTCACCGGCCCGGCCACCCAGCACATGCAAGGTCGGGCTGAAGTGGCTGCAAAAACCCCGTAGCGCAACGCTGTCCATGCCGTCGATCTGATGCAATACCTCCAGATGGCTGTGCGTCTGCGCCACATCCAGGTAATGCGTCACGCTGCCAAATTGCAGGTCCATGTCCAGCAACAGGGTACTGCCAGCCTTCATGCTGAGCTGCTGAGCCAGGTTGCAGGCCAGCATGGTGCCACCGGATCCGCCCTTGGCGCTGATCACGGCGAGCAATTTCCCTTCTGTCCCACCGCCGCTGCGAACCTCCATGACCAGCCGATTCAAGGCGACGACCAGCTCTGTCTCGGCGACGGGCTCCGGCAGCACGTCACGGGCGCCGGCCTGCATCGCCAGGCGCATGCCTTCCTGTTCGCTCAGCAGCCCGCACACCAACATCGGCGGACGTTCATGGGCCGGGCGCTGTAACAGTGCCGCCAGCTCTTCACGCCACAGGTGGCTGACGCGTAAAAGCAACAGATCGGGCATCCGGTCCAGGCCGTAGAGCGGGTCGACATGCCCATTGCTCACCAGCCGAGTACTCACCTCCAGGCTGGGCATGCGTTGGCAGACGCTCTGCAGGTCGCGCAACGACGCGGCATCACGGCTGCTGATCAGTAACCTGAGCCCGGCTTTGCCGGTCGAACTGGAGAGTGGAGTGTCCCTGGTATTCAGCATGGCGTGATCTCCCCGGAATCGGAATGACGCCCGAGGCTTTCGCGTGGCAACGTTGCCCTGAATGTAGGCAAGGTAATGGGCACGCCGAACCCGGGAATGAACAGATTGAAAACGAAGTTCTGCAGACTCAACCGGACATAGCGAATGGCACGAAAACCATTGACGCTGACCAGGTCTGAGGGGTTGGCAACCAGCGCACCATTCACGTCCAGATAGGTCAACGTCAGGTGGGTGGTGGCCAGATTGCCTATCAGCTGGCTCGTACCGGCGTCGGTCGCCGCATTGAAGATCGCTCGCCGCAACACCACCGGATCGCTGATATTGCACACCGCCGCCAGGCGCGTACCGCGGCGCACGGCTTCATCCAGCGCATTGACCGTAAAGTACAGGCGGCCCATTTCCACCACGCCGAACAACAGCGTGAACATCAGCAGACCAATGAAGGCAAACTCCACCGTATAGGTGCCGCGCATGTGCTTTCTGTTCATCACAGGGCCCTCATCACGGTAGTGGCGACCAGCGGAATGCTCAGTGCAATCCGATTACCAAAAAAACCGGGAAGCGATCCGGTGCAACTGCCAGCGCCAATCACCGGGCAGAACGTGTAAGTGATGGTGACCCGCACATGGTCGGTGCCCACTGCGGCAACGACCACGTTGCCGGTCGTCAGCCCTGACACTACAGCGGGCCCGGTGTTGGCAGGTACGCCATACACCGCAACGTTTTTCGTCTGGGTCTGCAGCGTATCGCTCAGAGCGACCTTGCCAAGCGTTGAGTCCCAGGCCTGGCTGGCAACAAAACGGTCGGCATCGCGGCTGGCCTGCAGCAGCAGGTTGTACTGATAGAGCATGCGACCGAACTCACCGAAGGCCAGCAACAGCAACAGCAGCACCGGCAGGACCAGGGTGAATTCCACAATGGCCAGGCCTTGCTGGCGCTGCCGATGTTTAAATCCGTGAAGTCTCATGACACCTCCTACGAGTCAGTGCTCGGAGTGCCGCTGCCGTTGAGATAGGTTTTGTAGAGCTGAATGATCTGCGGGCCGGAATCGGTTGACGGCGAGGGGCCGGCCACGTTGTCGCCTTCGCACACCTTCACGAACTGGCCAAAGACCTGCGAGTTCGTGCCACCTTTATCCATGGGCTGCACCACAAAATAGCAGCCAAAACCGAGGACGGGGATCAAGGTTGAACCATTCTGTTTCCCGGCGCAGTCGCCCACCACGACTTTCAGCATCCGGCGCTCGAACACCCCGTTGCCCACACAGTCACTGCCGGACCCTGCCACACACGCGGCAACGCTCGCACGCCAGTCGTTGTAGTCCAGTATCGCGTTACCGCCCGCCGTGAGATTGCCGTTACTCGAGGTGACAGCTTGCCCCTGGTACTTCGGGCCTGTGCCGTTGTCAGTGATTGCGGGGTCACTGGACGTGGTCACCAGATCCGGTGGATAGGCCGAGGCACTGACCTGGCCGCCGTTGTAGATGCCGAAGCGTGTATTCAGGCCTTGAGAGGCAGGGCCGACCTTGTTGCCAGGGTCAGTCAGGACATTGTCCCCCACAATGCTGCAGACCTTGAGACCTCCGGCCATGCCCTCGGGAATTTTCGTGCCAAGATCGAGCAATTGATAATTGCCTGGACCAATGCTGTCGGTCGATTTTCCGGACCCCGTCTTTATTACCTGCAAATTACCAAATTGAAAGCCCCAGAACATGCCGGCGGCCGGGTTGTTTTTAGTCTTATCGCCACAGACCATCAAAGGTGCGAGATCGCAGGGGCTGGTAGGGCTGGGTCCGGCAGTGGCAATCGCCGCCACCGCTTTGGCTCCCAGGCCACCAGAGCCGAATACCCGGGCGAAGTTCCAGAAAAATCCCGTCAGGCTATAGCTCGGTACCGATACCCGAACGTACTTGGCATCCGCCGGCCCGGGAAAGGCGAACGGGCCATAGACGCTGCTTGCCAGTTCCACCACTGCAAATGCACCGGCGTTGCCGCCGACCGCTGTGGCCAATTCGTTGTTGCCCGTGGCATTGGCATTTTGTATCAACGTATTGAGCGCGGCGGTGCGTGTTGCGTTAGCCGCGGTGACACTGTTGATGCCCCCCTCCACCTGGCTCAGGGTCTTGGCGCCACTCAGGGCGGCGGCGTCCACCGCATTCTGCAGGCGCGTTTTGTTCAGCATCATATGCCCGCCGTCCAAAGCCAACGCCGCCATCATGGCCATCGCCGCCAACGCGATCACCATCAATACACTCACCGATCCTTCCTGGCGCCTTGGCGTCGAAGTGAACGGCCGCTGAATACGAAGATTCATCATCAAGCCCTCGATTGCCGATACCGATCCGGATCGACTCCGCCAATACCGTGGTGCCCTGGTACCTGTTGCGCCCGGTTAGCGAATTTTGATTACATTGGCCTCGATCCCGCGAATAATGGTGACGGCTCTGCCACCCTCTCCATTACCACGTGGCACTATGGGCTTTGGCTCTGTGGCGGTAGCCACCGCCATGGCCGGTGCGGCAGGTGCAACGGTCGCGATTTTTTTCTCGGCGTTCAGCGGGTTGCGCAAGGTCAATTGCAACTTCCCTTCCGATTGCGCGGTTACCAGGGTTTCAGCCTCGGCAGTCGTCATTTCCAGCGTCACTGCACGCACCACCACCGGTTGGGTTTTGTCAGTACCCGCAGTCTGATCCACCGCCAACACCCGCAAGTTCTCGAGGATGGTCCTGGAGGAGGCGCTGTTAGTGCCGGCATTGTTGGTTTTGGTCGCCAGTACATCGACCCGGTTACCCGGCAACAGGAATCCGCCGACGCCGACCACATCGTCCACGCGTACCGATATGGCGCGTTTGTCGGGGGCAATCAAAGAGGCCAGGGTGCTACCCCCCAGGTGCTCGCTCAAACGCGCACCACGCACGATGTCGCCCCGCAGAATGTCGAACGTTGCGATCTTGCCCACGGCTTTTTCGCTGGCATCGAAGGCATCGTCCGGGATCGTATCCATGGGCATGCGTACGGTCGTGACCTGGTGGGCCTCGACCATCTGCCCGAATGGAATCTCTACCGTGGCGACCACCACGCTTCGCAGGTGGTCATCCGGGCTGGCATTGAGCCGCGCGCTCAACCAGGAATCGGCCATCCATGCAGCCCCAAGGCCCATGGCCAGGGAAACGCCTATCAGGGTCAGCGTACGAGAGCTCATGTCAGTATCTCCGTATCAAAGAAAGTCGAGCTGGACGAAGTAGTTGTGCCAGGCCCATTCCAACTCTTTCGGTGACAGTGGTCCGGAACCGCCGATATAACGCTGGCGATCGAGTGCCATGTTCAGGAGATCTCGGGGATGGCAGGGCACCAGGGGCATGCCTTCGCTTGCATAAAGCCTTTGCAGCGCATAACGCACCAGCAACGGGTCATAGGAAATCCCCAGACGCTCACTTTCCTGACGCCAGATCTTTTCGTACTGCTCGGGCTTCAGGTAACCGAACTGCAGCTTGTAGCCAATCCGACGAAGGAAGGCCTCATCGGCCAGCTCCAGGGGATTGAGGTTGGTGGAAAACACCAGAATCAGATCGAACGGCAACTCGCAATGCCGACCGCCGCCCAGGTTGAGGAAATCGCGTTTCTCTTCCATCGGGACGATCCAGCGATTGAACAGCTCGGCGGGGGCCATGCGCTGGCGCCCCATGTCGTCGATGATGAACAGGCCATTGCTGGCCTTGAGCTGCAGGGCGGCCTGGTATTGACGGGTGAAGGGGTCATAGCGAACGTCCAGTTGCTCCATGCTCAACTCACCGCCCGTGATGACGATCGGGCGTTTGCAGCGCAGCAGTCGACGATCGATCCCTTCGTTGAGCATCAGATTGTTCTGTTGAGCATTTTCATCGAGCCGCTGATGCACCTGCGGGTCATAGATTTCGATCACCGACTCGTTGATGACGATGGCATAAGGGACCCAGATGGCCTCGGCGAACAGGCGGATCAGCCGACTGCTGACATAGGTCTTGCCGGTCCCTGCGGGGCCATAAATCATGATCGCGCGCCCGGAATTCATCGCCACACCCAACTGATCGAGCATCTCCTCCGTGAGCACTACGCCAGCCAGGGCATTGCGCATATCGTTGGCGTTGATGCGACTATGGTGAATGGTCTGCAGTTTGATCAGGGAGCGGTAGGTACTCACCGGGAAGGGTGCCGCTCCGATATAGCCACTGCGCGACAGGGCATCGCGGGCGACACCGCGACCACGTTCGGTCAGGCCGTAACGCAACATCTGCCCGCCCGTTTGACTCGCCTGACCCAGCACTTCGACACGACCATCCTTGCGCAGAAACGCCAGGACCTCTTCAAGTACCGCGCCGGTCAGCGCCAGGCGGTCCACCAGCCGCGACATGTCCAGCACGCCGGCATCAAACAAATGCTTGCACACCAACTCGCCGAGAAAACTGTCGGTCAGACCCGTTTCGCGGATTGTGCAGGGCTGAGGCGCCAGGCGTTGCACCGCGTTCCGATCGCTGGGGTAGGCATCACTTTCGACGATGACGTGCATGTCTAACCTCCGAATCAACCGGCAGTGAGTTGCCAGTAGATGCTATTCAACGTCCCCAGCAGGATCGCTACCGAATAAGGAAAGGGCTTGCCGGCTACCTCGTCTGAACTTGGCGCCATATAGGCCCGCGCCCAAAACATCAACCGATAGCGCCCCAGGGTCTGCAATAATTGACCGCGCACCAGAACGATCAGGAAACCGCACAACCCTCCCCATATCAGACTGAAGAACACAGCCCATAAGGCGTAAGGGGGGGGGAGAAAACTGCCAACCATGGCCATCAGCTTGACGTCGCCGGCAGCCATGCCGCCGAGGGCATACATGGGCAGGAACAGAGCAAAACCGATCAGGAGGCCCAGCACGCCATCCCCCAGGCCGCTGATCCCACCTGAGTAAGTCTGGCTGGCCAACCCCAAGGCCAGACCTACCAGGATCAGCAGGTTGGAAATGCGGTGGCGACGCAAGTCGCTCACCACCGCCACGCCCAGCAGTCCTATCAGCACAACGGTAGCTACCAGCTGTTCCATGGACATGTCGCATCCTCCTGCCAGAGTTGTCGTTATGGTGCGGCGGGGGCAGCGCAAGCGGCACCACTAACGGCGGCACAAAGAGCTCTGATTCTAGTGTCCACTGCCCCGCCAAGAGCCGTGAACGCCGCGACAACGGCTATTGTGACCAACCCACCGGCCACCGCGTATTCCACGATGGTCAGACCATCTTCGTCTTTGATGAACTTCACAACCGAAGCCTTGATTGTTTGCATGATCATTTTGCCCACCTCACTCGAATGTTGTTTTTTCTGAGGCAGTACTTTCTGTGCTGCCTGATGCAACCCTAGTCAGTGGCAAGGCATGGGCGTTAGGAAGATTTTGCACATCGCTAGGACTTTTTTGCGGGGCGGCCAAATACGCAGCATTGGCTTTTGCAGAAGTAACAGGTGGGGGTAAACAAGGCACTGAAACGCAAAGACAATTGTCACTGATTCACAAGCGACAAACGGTTCGAGCCGGGTTTGTCGATAACACACCAACAAACATTCACCCAGGGCTGCCTTCCAGGCAACCCATAGAGCGAATAGAACTAAAAATCGTCTTTCCTATCAGGATTAAATCTGCAAAGTGATGGCACCTTGGCAATACTCCTTAACAAAGTGAGTCACCCAGAACCCCAGAGTAGAGACATGACGTCCAATTTGACCAAAAGGCCATCGCTCCTGTGGTTCGATCTGACTCATGATCGGTCCACGAAAGAACTCGCCGCGCAGTTCGAGGACTCCTGCGACTGCAAACTGGCGAAAAACTCCGTGTTGCCCATCGGGGAACACGCAGACATGATCTGCGTCCATTTTGATCGCCCCGACACGCCAGGCTTGCGGCTGTTGCTGGAGATCAAACGCACCACCCCCACCATCCCGATCACCATGTTCACCGTGCAGCACTCGGAGGAACTGGCCGTATGGGCCATGCGCTCCAGCGTCTGGGAATACATGGTGCTCCCGCTCTCGACCACCGAGAGGAATCGTTACCTGACGGCGGTGGTGCAGCTCTGCGAGCTGCGTCGAAATACCAACGGCCGGGGCAAGTCATCGCAGATCGACCATTCCCCGACCCTGCCGGACAGCATCCGGTTGACCTCAGGACACCAAAAACACCAGGCGCTGAGCAATGTCATGCTGTACATCGAACAGCACTTTCGTGACAGCATCGATCAGAGGGAATTGGCACAGCGCTGCGGCATGACGACATTTCGCTTCAGCCGCCTGTTCAAGGAAGCCAATGGGCTTGGCTTCACGGATTACATCCTGGACAAGCGCATGAACTTCGCCAAAGATCTGCTCGACAACAGCCAGATGCCGATTACCAGCATCGGCTATGAGGCCGGCTTCAAGGATCCTTCCTACTTCGCTCGTGCCTTCAAGCAGTTCGCCAACTGCACACCCAGCGAATACCGAGTGGCACGCCAAATCAAAGCGGCTGCCGCTGCGCAACCGGTGCAGGATGAAAAAACCATTGAAGCGCTCGAAAGCCTGGTACAGAGCCTCAGCGGTTGACCTGGTTTTTTACGCGCACACAAAAACGCCGCTCAATGAGCGGCGTTTTCGTTAAATATGGAGCGGGAAACGAGACTCGAACTCGCGACCCCGACCTTGGCAAGGTCGTGCTCTACCAACTGAGCTATTCCCGCAAATGGCGTCCCCTAGGGGACTCGAACCCCTGTTACCGCCGTGAAAGGGCGGTGTCCTAGGCCACTAGACGAAGGGGACACGCTACCCGGAACACATGGTGTGTGTTTCGGTGTCCAGATCCGCATCCGAAGACTTGGTTCTGGTTTCACTCAGCCCTGCCCGAAAGCAACGCTGTTTAAAATTGGAGCGGGAAACGAGACTCGAACTCGCGACCCCGACCTTGGCAAGGTCGTGCTCTACCAACTGAGCTATTCCCGCATTGGCGTCCCCTAGGGGACTCGAACCCCTGTTACCGCCGTGAAAGGGCGGTGTCCTAGGCCACTAGACGAAGGGGACACACGTACTGCATTCACTCCCTGCTTCGTTTCGCTGTGTGCTTTACGCTGCAAGTGGCGCGCATTCTATGGATGGATTGAGAGGTCGTCAACCCCCTGATATAAATTTATTTAAATCAATGACTTCGCCCTGCTTTTGGGAGCCGTTGCGGTTTTTCCGCGGCCCGGCGTTTGACGCTTATATTCTGGCACCCGCCAAGACGTTATAGTCCACCCAATGATGGCACTCTGCGAATCGAGTGCCATCATTCATAAAAACGGGGCTGCGGCCGATATAAGCACAAGCATGTCCGATCCAACCCGTCGTGCGGGCCAGGGCGCTCAAATGCCAAGCCACCCGACTCGCATGCGTAACCTATAAAGAGGTCTTACCGGTGACGCCACTCATGATCACCCTGCTAATCGTAGCCGGGATCGCCCTGTTGATCGCCATTGGCTACATGAACCATGTGGTGGAAAACAACAAGCTGGAAAAGGCCCGTACCAAGATCGAGCTCAACGATCGCCTGCGTCGCTGCGGCGAGATCACCGAGACGTTCCCCGGCCAGCTGATGACCCCGGCACTCAAGCTGCTGTTGGCCCGCCTGGAACTGAACGTCTGCCAGCGCCTGCTCAACCTGGAAAAATCCAGCGCCAACCTCAAGGCACGGATCGCCGAACTGGAGGCCCTTGTCGGCCAGGGTGAATCCATCCCGGTCAACAATCCGCCAGCACCGATCCAGACCGAAGCCAAGGCCAAGGATGTACGCTTCCTGCTCGAAGCCCTGCACGGCCAGATTACCCGCGCGGCACAAGACGGCTTCTTGCCCCCCAACGAAGCCAAGCGCTGGATTCGTGAAGTGCGCCACATCCTCGTGTTGCTGCACATCGAGTTCTTCAACAACCTCGGCCAGCACTCCCTGCAACAGAACCAGCCAGGGCAAGCTCGCCTGGCATTCGAGCGCGGCGTGCAATACCTGCGCAAACAACAGGACCCACAGGTCTACGCCGAGCAACTGGCATACCTGGAAAAACTCCTGGCCCGCGCCAACGACCAGGTCATGGATCGCATCGCGCCGGTCGAAGGCGAGGTCAACCAGTTGACCGAAGGCTTAAAAGACGTCGAGGCCGACGCGGACTGGAAAAAGAAAGCGATCTACGACTGATCAGCGAAAGCCACTGTAGGAGCAAGCTCGCTCCTACAGGAAGCTTTCAAAGCCTGAAATGCCCCACCATCCCCTTCAGTTCAACCCCCAGTTGCGCCAATTGAATACTGGACGCTGCATTGCCCTGCATCGCCAGCGATGACTGATCTGCACTAGCGCGAATGCTAGTGACACTGCGGTTGATCTCTTCGGCCACCGAGCTCTGTTCCTCGGCCGCCGCGGCGATCTGCTGGTTCATCTGCTGGATCAACGATACCGCCGCCGCAATACTTCCCAGCGCACTCTCGGTCTGCAAGGCATCGCTGACCGCCAGCTTCACCAACTCGCCACTGCTCTGGATCTGCTGCACCGACGACTGCGCCGCCGAGCGCAAAGCGCTGACCAGGCGTTCGATTTCCTCGGTCGATTGCTGGGTTCGCTTGGCCAACGCGCGCACTTCATCGGCCACCACCGCAAAACCCCTGCCCTGCTCGCCGGCCCGGGCCGCCTCGATCGCCGCGTTCAATGCCAGCAGGTTGGTCTGCTCCGCCACGCTTTTGATCACACTCAACACCGTGCCGATATTGTGGATTTCCGCACTCAGGCTTTCGATGCTCGAACTGGCGGAAGTGGCCGAATCCGCCAACTGCTCGATCCGTGCCATGCTCTGGCGCACCACCTGCTGACCGCTTTCAACCTTGCCGTCAGCCGTTTGCGCAGCCAGGGCCGCTTCCTCTGCATTGCGCGCGACATCATGCACCGTGGCGGTCATCTGATTCATCGCGGTGGCAACCTGCTCGGTTTCCTCCTTCTGTGTGCTGACTTCGAGGTTGGTCTGCTCGGTCACCGCCGACAGCGACTGGGCGGAAGTCGCCAACTGTTCGATACCCGACTGCAAGCCGCTGACGATATGACTGAGCCCCGCGCCCATTTGCTGCATTGCCTGCATCAACTGACCGATTTCGTCGCGGCGGGTCACGTCAATGGTCGCACTCAAATCCCCCGAGGCAATCTGCTGCGCCACCTGAATCACGCTACGCAGCGGTGCCACGATCAATCGGGTGATGAACCACGCGGCAACCAGCCCAACCAGCAAGGCCAGGG
This sequence comes from Pseudomonas sp. P4_C4, assembly GCF_056402055.1. Taxonomy (NCBI): domain Bacteria; kingdom Pseudomonadati; phylum Pseudomonadota; class Gammaproteobacteria; order Pseudomonadales; family Pseudomonadaceae; genus Pseudomonas; species Pseudomonas sp. P4_C4. The sequence goes on from NZ_JBFUID010000043.1 coordinate 31,173, forward strand.
CGGAGGAGCCAATGATCAGCAGCGAGTTCTTTTTCAGTTCAGCCTGCATCGCTTGGTCTTGCGCGACATAAGCCTGATCCACCCGCTCGACCACTTGGGCTGCGCGTTGGTGCAATTGCTGATAGACGGTTTTTTCCTGTTCCAGCAGGTCGGTGTACTCGGCGAGCTTGTCACTGAAACTGGCGATATGACCCGTCACCTCATTGAGGACGGTCTGGTAACCCTCATCCTTGATCGTGGTCTTGAGCTGCTCGGCCTGGGTCAATGCCTGGCTGGCCTGTTCGATCTTGCCCTGCCCGGCGCTGTCGTCGCCTTTGCGGCTTTGATCCAGACGCACGCGCGCTTCATTCATGGCTTGCAGCATCAAGCGTGAAACCTGGCTGACCTGGCTGGCCTGCTCGATGAATTGCGCACCGTCCTTGCCTTCGGAATCTTTCAGGGTATAGGCACCGTCATCGGCGAGCCCGGACTGCAATACGTCAAGATTATTGGCCACGCTGGACACCGACCAACTGGCCATTTCCAGCGCCAGGTCCTTGGCCTGGGTGAGCGAGACAAACTCGTCGAAGGCCTTGCGATAGGCGCCCAAAGACTGTTCGACATCATTCATCACCGGCATGTTGGCCGCAGACGCGGCCTTGAGCTGGCCGGCCAGGGCGATCAGGCCATCGACGCCCTCGTGCAGGGCATCGACGGTTTTCGGATTGCCGTGCAAGGCGTATTCCTGCTCCAGCAGCCGCACCTTGAGCAAACCGCTGTTGAGCGATGACATTTGCGTGAGCCCGTCGAAGCGCTGGCTGATGGTTTGCAGGGACCACACGCCAATGCCCGCCACCAGCGCAGTCAACAACAGCACCAGGACAAACCCGATACCCAGTTTTTTTGCCATACCGAGGTTGGCAAAACGTCCTTGCACGCCCGAATTCATTGCACTTAGTCCCCTGCCAAAGTCTGTAGACGCAGATTCGCAACGGGCCAGTAGCAACACAAGGCTCTGGCGCCTGAATAATGGCAAAAAGCTACACCAGCGTCGTTTTCAGAACGCTGGAGGTCGATCCCGGGCAGTGGCCTGAAAGAACGCACGGGCACGCGGGTCGCAGGCATAGGCCACGTTGATACGCTGCCAGTCACTGGCCTCACCCGAGGGGTTGAAGGCGGTCTTCGATGACAGCAGTACACCCAGGCGCCGTGCCTGGGTCCGCACCTGATCGTAATCGGACATTCCTGATCGCGCCCAGATGAACAGGCCTCCCGCCGGTTTGCCGAAAATCTCCCATTCGGTATCTTCGAGCAATTGCAACACCGCCAGCCGGTCGCTGTTCAAGCGTTGGCGCTGACGCTGCACCAGTTTGCCGTAGGCACCGTTAGCCAACAGGCACGCCAGCACCGACTCGCAAAATCGTGAGGCGCCCATGCCACTGATCATCTTGACTTCGGCCAGACGCGTAATGACTTCAGAGCCGGCCACCACGAAACCGACCCGCAAGGAACTGCTGAGGGTCTTGGAATAGCTGCCGACGTAGATCACGTTGTCGTCCAGCGCAGCCAGTCGCGTAGCGCAACCGCTGCGCAAATCCGCATAAACGTCGTCTTCGATCACCTGCACGCCAAAGGTCCTGGCCAGCTGCAGCACGCGGCGCGCTACCGCCGGTGCAAGGCTGCTGCCCGTCGGGTTGTGATAGAAGCTATTGATGACCAGCCCCTGAGGCCGGTGTTTGACCAGCACCGATTCGAGCATGTCCACGTCCGGCCCCCGCGGTGTTCGCGGCACCTCGACCATGTGGATGCCGTGCAGCCTGAGCAGATCGAACAGCACCGGATAACCGGGACTCTCCACGGCCACGCAGTCACCGGCCTTGAACAGTGTCCGCACAATCAGGTCGAGCCCCTGACTGGCCCCCGCCGTGGTCATGATCCGGTTGTCCTGCACCGGGATATCCAGCTGCCTGAGGCGCTTGAATATCTGTTGTCGCAAGGCTGGCAATCCCAGCGGCGTGCTGTAGTTGAACAGGCTGGCCGTATCGGTACGACTGACTTGCCGAATCGCATAAATCAGATCGTCCGTCTCGCGCCAGCTTTCAGGCAGCCCGCCACAGCCCAGCCTCAACTCACTCGAATAAGGCCCGTTCTCGGGCTCAGCCCCCTCGAACCACACAGGCTCGTGCCTTGTACCCGTAGTCAATGCCGGGTCGGCAACCCTATAGCCGGCCCCATGACCTGACACCAGCATCCCCTGCGTCACCAGCCGTTCGCAGGCCTGGGCAACGCTTGACTGACTGAGCAAATTGATCCACGCAATCTGTCGCACCGAAGGCAGGCGCGTACCGGGCGATACCCCGCTGGAACGAAGCCAACAGGTCAGCGCGTCAACAATTTGCTGTACGACGGGCACCAGCGCCTGTCGGTCGATTCTCAATTCCATGAGCAAGCAAACTCCTGTTGATTTTGCGAGCAACAGTTAATCACAGGAGTGTTCGAATACATGTGCGACAACGCCGCCAAAACCCATTGCTCTAATCATTTGAAACACATTGCCCGGTGCCTTTGTGAAACCAAAAAACCTGTGGGAGCTTGCTCGCTCCCACAGGTTCCGGGTGTACTCGGTATCGGCGCGTCGCTTAAAACGCGGTAACGCCACCGTCCACGGCCAATGAGTGACCCGTAGTGAACGCCGCGCCATCGCTGCACAGGTACAGCACCGCGCTGGCGATCTCTTCGACTTTGCCGATGCGACCGACCGGATGCATGGCGTTGGCGAACTCGCCTTTTTTCGGGTCGGTTTCATAAGCGCGACGGAACATATCCGTGTCGATCACCGCCGGGCACACCGCGTTGACCCGGATCTTTTTCTTGGCGTACTCGATGGCCGCCGACTTGGTCAGGCCGATCACCGCATGCTTGGAGGCGGCGTAGATGCTCATTTTCGGCGCGGCCCCAAGGCCGGCCACCGATGCCGTATTGACGATCGCACCGCCCCCTTGCGCCAGCAGCAGCGGCAATTGGTATTTCATGCACAACCAGACGCCTTTGACGTTGACACCCATGATCGCGTCGAACTCGTCGAGCGTACCTTCGGCCAGCTTGCCTTTCTCTATTTCGATGCCGGCATTGTTGAAGGCATAGTCGAGACGACCGTAAGTATTGATCACCTCATCCATCAAATTTTTTACATCGCTTTCCAGGGTAACGTTGCAGCGTACGAAGGTCGCTTCGCCACCGACTGTACGAATCAGCGCCACCGTGCCCTCACCGCCCGCCGTATCCATATCGGCCACCACTACCTTCAGGCCCTCGGCGGCAAATGCCTGGGCGGTCGTGCGGCCGATACCGGCCGCCCCGCCTGTCACCACAACCACCTGGCCGGAAAACGTCATGCTCATTGTTATGTCCTCGAAGAGAAGAATGCGGTAGGGCCAGTCTAGTCATGAAGGTCTTGAACACGGCAGCACTATCAAGGCTCCGGTTGGGCGCCCATGATTTGCAGTGATGGAACTGCCGTACCAACTATCACTGCACTGGATCAACCTGCATTCGCCGCATCAGCCGAACTTGCGGCATCGTCGCTGACCGGCTATCAACAAAGCTTCATTCATCTTGAGTGCCTGCCATGACCTCCCAGACCAATCGCCAATTCCTGCTCGCCAAACGCCCGGTTGGCGCGGCGACCCGTGAGACATTCACCTACCAGGAAATACCGGTCGGCGAACCGGCGGCGGGTCAGATCCTGGTCGAAAACCAATACCTGTCCCTGGACCCGGCCATGCGTGGCTGGATGAACGAGGGCAAGTCCTACATCCCGCCGGTCGGGCTCGGCGAAGTCATGCGCGCCTTGGGTGTGGGCAAAGTCATTGCCTCGAACAACCCGGGGTTCGCGGTCGGGGATTACGTCAACGGCGCCCTGGGCGTGCAGGATTTCTTCCTCGGCGAGCCGCGAGGCTTCTACAAGGTCGATCCGAAACTGGCACCTCTGCCACGTTACTTGTCGGCACTGGGGATGACCGGGATGACGGCGTACTTCGCCCTGCTCGACGTCGGCGCTCCGAAGGCCGGTGACACCGTGGTGCTGTCGGGTGCGGCTGGCGCCGTGGGCAGCATCGCCGGGCAGATTGCCAAGATCAAAGGCTGCCGTGTGGTGGGCATCGCCGGCGGTGCGGACAAGTGCAAGTTCCTGATCGATGAACTGGGTTTCGATGGTGCTATCGACTACAAGAGCGAAGACGTCCTTGCCGGCCTCAAGCGCGAGTGCCCGAAAGGCGTCGACGTGTATTTCGATAACGTCGGTGGCGACATTCTCGACGCGGTGTTGAGCCGCCTGAACATGAAGGCGCGGGTGGTGATTTGCGGTGCCATCAGCCAGTACAACAACAAGGAGGCGGTCAAGGGCCCGGCTAATTACCTGTCGCTGCTGGTCAACCGCGCGCGCATGGAAGGTTTTGTGGTGATGGACTACGCCGCCCAATACGCCAGCGCTGCACAGGAAATGGCCGGCTGGATGGCCAAGGGGCAGCTCAAGAGCAAGGAAGACATCGTCGAAGGACTGGAGACTTTCCCGGAGACGCTGATGAAATTGTTCAGCGGGGAGAATTTCGGGAAGTTGGTGTTGAAGGTTTAAAGCAGAAGATCAAAAGATCGCAGGCTACGCCAGCTCCTACATGAGATTGGATTCCTCTGTAGGAGCTGCCGAAGGCTGCGATCTTTTACGCCAGTTCAGCCACGACCGAAGCCAGTGCCTTGGCCGGATCCGCCGCCTGGCTGATCGGACGACCAATCACCAGATAGTCGGAACCGGCATCCAGCGCCTGGCGTGGCGTCAGAATACGGCGCTGATCGTCCTGGGCGCTGCCCGCCGGGCGAATCCCCGGGGTCACCAGTTGCAGCGACGGATGCGCCGTTTTCAGGGCCTGGGCTTCCAGGGCCGAGCACACCAGGCCGTCCATCCCGGCTTTTTCCGCCAGGGCGGCCAGGCGCAGGACCTGCTCTTGCGGCTCAATGTCCAGACCGATACCCGCCAGGTCTTCACGCTCCATGCTGGTCAACACGGTCACGCCGATCAGCAGCGGTTTCGGACCGCTGCGCTGATCCAGCACTTCACGGCACGCGGCCATCATGCGCAGACCGCCGGAGCAATGCACGTTGACCATCCACACGCCCATTTCCGCAGCTGCCTTGACGGCCATCGCGGTGGTGTTCGGGATGTCGTGGAACTTGAGGTCCAGGAACACTTCGAAACCCTTGTCACGCAGGGTACCGACGATTTCCGAAGCGCAGCTGGTGAACAGCTCCTTGCCGACTTTGACCCGGCACAGCTTCGGGTCCAACTGATCGGCCAGCTTCAGTGCGGCGTCACGGGTAGGGAAATCCAGGGCGACGATGATAGGAGTCTGGCAGGCGGACATGAGTGGGCTCTCAGGCAAGTCGAAATCGGCGCGCATTGTAGCGGAACCAGCGCCGCTGCGGGACCCGATGATCGGTAAATCGTCGCGACGCCTCAGGCAAGACTAGCCCTTGAGGCCATTGTGTCGAGTCCGATACATACACGACACGCCCGCAACACCCGGGCCCGCTACCCTCGGCAACCGCAACAGGTCCTTGCAACAGCACTTCCGGTGGCGTTGGCCTGGGCATGACCATTGCCTGTTCCGACTAAGAGGCCCTAAGCAGAATACAAATCTCAGGGCCGGCGATCTTCAGCCCGTGCCTGGGTCTTGCTCCAGTCGATCAACAGGCTGTAGGCCACCGCCAGCAATGTCGGGCCAATGAACAGGCCGATAAAGCCAAAGGCAATCAACCCGCCAAACACCCCAAGCAGCACAATGACCAGCGGCAGATTACCGCCACGGCTGATCAGGTACGGTTTGAGCACGTTGTCGACACCGCTGATGACGAATGTGCCCCAGATCCCGAGGAATATGGCCATCCCGTACTCGCCTTTCCAGGCCAGCCACGCGGTCGCTGGAATCCATACCAACGGCGGGCCCATCGGAATCAGGCTGAGCATGAACGTCACGATACCGAGCACCAATGCACCCGGTACACCGGCAATCAGGAACCCGATCAGCGCCAGGGTCGCCTGGGCCGCCGCGGTGCCGATCACACCGTTCACCACCCGCTGTACCGTGCCCGCCACCAGTTCAATGTAGTAGCCGGCCCGTTGACCGATCAGCCGCTCCAGCAACGTGTGGACAAACGCCGCCAGGCGCGGCCCGTCACGATAGAAAAAGAATACGAAGACGATGCTCAGGGTCAATTCGAGAATACCGCCGCCGATCTGCGCGCTGCGCGCCAGCAACCAGTTACCCACCTGCCCCAGATAAGGCTTGAGCGACATCATCATCGCCGCGCCTTGCTCATCGATGCTGTTCCAGATCCCGACCAGCCGCTCGCCCACCAGGGGAATCGAACCCAGCCACACCGGCGCTTCGGGTAGCCCCTCGACCTGCGCATCCTTGATGAATGCCGTGGCATCTCGCACATGATCGGCAAGGTTGAAACCCAGCCACACCAGCGGTGCCGCTACCAGCACCATCCACCCCAGCGTCAACAATGCCGCCGCCAGCGACTCGCGGCCATTGAGCCAACGGGTCAGCAAGCGCATCAGCGGCCAACTGGCAAATGCCAGGACCGCCCCCCAGAACATCGCCGACCAGAACGGCGCCATCACCCAGAAACTCGCGCCGAACAACACCACGAGCAGGATCTGCACCAACAGGCGATCATTATTGATCATCAAAAGTCTCGAAAAATCAGTCCACAAAAGAGTAGGCGAACGCGGCGTACACGTTCGCCCGGTACAGCCTAGCGCAATAACTCGATGTGCAGGCCAGAGCCTTCGGCACTGCCGGTTTCCATCCGCGCGGCACGCACGCCCTGGCCAATCAGGGCCTGACGCCAGGCTTCGGCGTTCGCTCCGGAAATACTGACCCGCAAGGTGGTGTCCAGATTCAGTCCGCGAGAAATCAGGCGTAGCCAGGTCTCGTCAGGCGCGTCGCTCAATGTGGGAAAGTCGAGTTCACTGGTGCTCTTGAGTTCACGCAGCAAGGTCGCGGAGGTCGGCAATAACTCGCCCAGCGGCGCCGAAGCGTCGAACTGTTCGACATGCAGGTAGGCTTTGCGATTACCGCGGGTGATGCTGTACAGCGCAACGAGCGTGTTGTCCCGTGGAGCGGCAAGTCGCAGCAGCAAATAGGCTTGTTGATCGTCGGCACCGTACAGCTTGGCGTTGCCGAAGACTTGATTGGCCCAGAGGCTGCTTTCACCGCAATCGCGCGCCTGGCACCAAAAGAGCAACCCGGCGCCCTGTTGTTGCAAGGCCTCGCGGGCAGCGGTGAACGCCTCGATGGATGGATGCTCCGATGGCAACTCGTAGGTCACCGAAGTGACGTTGCCACGGGCACTGACCTGACCGTCGAAACGTAACTGGCCACTGATCTTGCGGATCGAGCCCAAGGGATAGATCCGCTCCAGTTCGGCTGCGGGGCGATAGTCGACAATCTGGGCGTCGGTCATGCGCGGCACTATTGGCAGGTCCTGACTGCCCGGAATATCAGCGGCGAATAACAAGGGACTGACACTGCACAGCACCAGCAAACTGAATGAACGCATGGATAGACTCATCGGATCAGCATGGCCTGGGCACCCTTGATGACACTGGCTTCATCGGCGCGTTCCGGTACCTGCAGACCACGCTGCACCGCCGGCCGGTCCTCCAGGGTTGCCATCCAGCGTTGCAGCGCCGTCAAGCCCTCCACCGAGACGCCCGACCACTCGTAGCCGCGCACCCATGGAAAGGTGGCGATGTCGGCAATGCTGTACTGATCGGCGAGGAACTCCACGCTTTGCAGCCGCGTGTCGAGCACTTCGTAGAGGCGACGGGTTTCATGCTGATAGCGGTCGATGGCGCCCTGGAGTTTTTCCGGAAAGTAGCGGAAGAACACGTTGGCCTGGCCCTGCATCGGGCCGATGCCGCCCATCTGGAACATCAGCCACTGCAATACCAGCGAACGTCCCTTCGGGTCGCTCGGCAGCAGTTTTCCGGTCTGTTCAGCGAGGTAAATCAGGATGGCGCCGGATTCGAACACGGCGAAATCGCCGTTGGCGCGATCGACAATCGCCGGAATCCGGCCATTGGGGTTGATCTTGAGGAAGTCCGCAGACTTCTGTTCCTTGTTGTCGAAACTCAGGGCATGCACCGTGTAGGGCAGGCCGAGTTCCTCGAGCACGATAGAGACCTTGTGGCCATTCGGGGTCGCAGCGGTGTAGAGATCTATCATGGTTGTCTCCCATTTCAACCCGCCAAGCCTCGACAGTTGCCCGACGCAAGTCAAGGAATGGCGAAAAACCGATTGAAACAGTCTGCGACAAGATCGGCACCGGACTCGTCATTGAGGTGCAAATGGTGGCCGCCTGGCAGCTGTTCCCGGCTAAAGGGTAGACGCTCCAGCAATTCCGGGTGTTTGGCGAGCATGCCGTCGGCAGCAACCACCAGCTTTGCGGGACACCCTATACGCTGGACGAAGGCCATTGCCTGTTCGGTGGTAAGACGCAGCGGCGATGGCAGTGTGAGGCGATTGTCGGTGCGCCAGGTGTAACCGCCCGGTACCGGCATCAAGCCCCGCTGGGCCAGCAACTCGGCGGCTTCGCGGCTGACCGCGACCAAACCCTTCATGCGCGCCTCGATGGCTCGGTCGAGGGTGTCGTAGACCGGTTTGCGCTTTTCCCGCAGATCCAGTTGCGCCTGCAGGGCCATGCCCATTCGCTCGGCAGCGTTTTCACCTTTGTCTGTAGGAGGAATGATGCCGTCGATCAACGCCAGGTGGGTGACCCGCTCGGGCATCGACCCGGCGATGATCAGCGAAGCGATGGCGCCCATCGAATGCCCCATCAGCGCAAATCTGCGCAGTCCAAGCTGTTCGGCGACCTGCAGCACATCGTGGGCATAGTCCCACATGGCGTAACCGGCTCCCGGCGGGCGATGCCCGGAATGACCGTGACCGGCCATGTCCAGCGCGATGATGCGCAGGCCTTTGAGCTTCGGCGCCAGACGGGCAAAGCTGTTGGCGTTGTCCAGCCAGCCATGCAAGGCAATGACCGGCAAACCGTCTTCAGGACCAAACAGGTGCGCCGCCAGTTCGATGTGCGGCAGGCTCAGGCGGACTTCTTCGACGGCGTGGTTCATGCGCAATCCTGTTGTCGACGGCCGTCCCAGCGGTAGAACAGGCCTTTGAGCATTTCAGCGGTATCAAGGGGACGTTCGAGCGGAAACATGTGGCCACCGGGCATGGTCAACGACTCGCCCAACGGCAGGCGGTCGACCGAACTGGCGTGATGGCGCATCACCACGCGGCTGTTGTGCCCGCGAACCACCGCCAGCGGCACTTGCAACTGCCGGGTGCTGCCCGGGCTGGTGTGCGGCACGCCGCGATAGATGCTGATTTCCGTGGCCGGGTCGAACCGCAGGCGCAGCTTGTCATCGACCTGGTGCAAGCCATGTTGCAGGGAGGCATCGAAGCATTCCGGGTCGAAGCCGCGAAACAGGGTTTTACCGGCGAAATACCTGCGCGCGCTTTCCAGGTCGGCGAACTCTTCACGACGACCGAGGGTCCGCCCGGCCGGGGTCAAGCGGTCGATGAAACCGAAGCGTTTGGCCGCGCGGATGACCCATCGATCGGTTCGGGTCAGCACTGGCGAGTCGAGCATCACCACCCCGCGATACAACTCAGGACAGCGCAAGGCCGCATGCAGGTGCAACACGCCACCGAAGGAGTGACCGACGCCCCACACGGGCTCGGCCTGTTGTTGCAGGTGATGGATCAGCTCATCCACCAGGTTGTACCAGTTGTCGTCCGCCGGAAAACGCGGGTCGTGGGCGTGCTGCTCCAGATGCGTCACCTGAAACTCGGGTGCCAGCGCCGCAAACAACTTGCCGTAGGTCCCCGAAGGAAAACCATTGGCGTGGGCGAAAAAGATCTGTTGCGACATACCTGCAAATCCATGAGCGAGAACAGGCATTGATTGTCCGCAAGACCGCGTCCTGCGGCAATGACCGTAACTGCCAGGAATGATGACAGACCTGCCGTGGCTATGACGTCACTGCGGGCGGCACCTGTTATTTCTGACAGTTGACTGCCAACCAGCATCCAGTGGATAAGAAGGGCTGTCCCGCCGAATCATGGGCAAACTCACGATGCCCCATGCCAATACTCCGACCATCCAGGTATTTGACCCGCGCGGGCTGAGCGTGCGCGGTGTGGCGTATCACCGGCGCGAGCGCGCGTCGGCACCGGAGCCTTGCATTACCCAGCAGGAATATGACGGCGCCGGTCGCGCTGTGCTGATTCGTGATCCACGTCTGTTCCGCTTGCATCAAGACGGTCAGACGGCAGCCAATCAGCAAAACGTCTTCAGTTTGTCGGGCACTGTCGTGCTTTCGCTAAACAGCGACGCCGGCTGGCGCCTGGGATTGCTCGGCGCGCACGGGCAAAGTGTTGAAGGCTGGGATCAGAAGCTAAGCCAGAGCCGCGTGGACTATGACCCTCAGTGCCGCCCGATCGCTACGTTCGAGCGCGCATGGCAAGGCTCGGAACGCTGTATCGCACGACTCACCTATGCCGATACCGACGCCGATGCCGGTCAAAACCTGCGCGGTCGGTTGACTCGGCACGACGACACCGCCGGCACCCTACGCTTCACCGAGTTCAGTCTGAACGCTACACCGCTGCAGCACGGTCGTACCTTCATCGCCGATCCGCAATGGCTGGTGGACTGGCCCGAGTCAGAGCCTGAACGCGACGCCTTGCTGGAGAACGGGCCAGCCATCACTCGCCTTCACTGCAACGCCGCCAGTGAGACCGTCAGCCAGACCGACGCATTGGGCAACCGCCAGACGTTCATTCATACCTGTGCAGCCGAGCTGCGTGAGGTTCGTCTGAAACTCGCCGGGCAGGCCGAGGAAAAAACCCTGGTCCGAGACATTCAGTACAACGCCTTCGGCCAGATCGAACAACAATGTGCGGGAAACGGTGTTGTTTCATGTGCGACTTATAGGCCCGACGATGGCCGACTGGAGCACCTGAAAGCCTATGTAACAGGTCAACCGGCCCTGCAAGATCTGACTTATGAATACGACGCGGCGGGCAATGCCACCTGCATCACCGACGCTGCTCAAGCAACTCAATTTCACCGTAACCAGCGCATCGAGCCAGTTAGTCGCTACCGCTACGACAGCCTCTACCGCCTGATCGAGGCCAGCGGTCGGCAATGGCGCAACGCGCCGGGTGGACCACAACTACCGGAGTTCCAGTCCACCGCCGACCCCGGACAACTGGAAAATTACACGCGTTTCTACCGCTACGATGAAGCCGGCAACCTGACGGTCATGCAGCATCAGGCCGACAGCGCCAGCCGTACCGAACGCACAGCCGTCGCCCGGTTCAGTAATCGCAGTCTGCCCGAAAAGCCTGATGGCGAGCTGCCCGACGAACAGGAAATTACCGTCGGTCATGACCTCAACGGCAACCGTATCGGGCTTCAACCGGGGCAAACCCTGCAATGGGATCTGCGCAACCAACTGCGGCAGGTCGACCAGGTAGTGCGTGAAGATGAACCGGACGATTGCGAGTTTTATGTGTACGACGGCAGTGGCCTGCGTCAGCGAAAAATCCGTCAGGCCTACACCGGCACATTGATCCGCACCCACGAAACCCGCTATTTACCAGGTGTGGAAGTCCGCACTTCTGCCGACGAGACCTTGCATGTCGTGACGATCAAGGCCGGACGCAGCACGGTGCAAATCCTGCACTGGCAGACTGAGCCGCCAGCCGGCATTCCCCAGAATCAGCATCGCTACAGCTTTTCCGATCATTTGGGCTCCAGTGCCCTGGAACTGGACGAAGCGGCCTTGCTCATCTCCCGGGAAAGTTACTACCCCTACGGCGCAACTTGCTGGTGGGCCGGTCGCAACAAACTCGAAGCCGGCTACAAGACGCTGCGCTATTGCGGCCAGGAACGGGATACCACCGGGTTGTACTACTACGGGTTGCGCTACTACATACCCTGGTGCCAACGCTGGCTGAACGCGGACCCTGGGGGCACCGCGGACGGGTTGAATCTGTATGCGATGGTGCATGGCAATCCGATCGGACACGTGGATCTTCAGGGGCTGATCACCGTGGGAGAAGTGTTCAGCGCAGCCCTCGCGACGATTGGCCGTGACGGTGTGAGTGCCCTGGCTGGTGGCGCTGTGCGGTACTTTGCGGGGCAAGGACTGACACACTTGGCAAGCACACCCACGGATGATCCGGATATCCAGATGATTGACCCCGGCGTCAATCTGGCGCTGAGCGTAACAGGTGCGGCGGTCGGGGCATTGGCGGGCGGATCCATGGGGATGGGCGCGGGAAGCAATATCGTTTCCCGATACAGCGAAAACCGCGCTGCGCAGTGGATCGGTGCGGCCATGGGTGGACTGGTGGGCGCGGCAGTAGGTGCCGCTGCCCCGCTCTATGCCTATCTGAGCAACCCTGAAGGGTTAAATGAAGTGGCCATCAGCCTCATCACCAGCGTGGCCGGCAATCTGACAAGGGAAACAGGGCAACGCATCAGCGCAGAACTGGGCCCCAGGCTTACGCTCGCGCCCTCAGGTGTCGCGACTGCCCTGCGCACAGGCGCCTATGGAGGATTGCTGGTCGCCGGTGGAATGATTCGCGCGCAGCTTGCGCCTCTGGCCGGCGTCGCCATCAATGCCGCCGTCGAAGGTCTTGATGGTGCATCCATCGTCATGATCAACGCCTGGCGTGGAGGAACCTTCACCCAGGGCACTAATGAGTTGAGCAGACCGAATGCCATGGAAGTGCTGTATGGCTGGGCTACGCGCACGGCCGGGTCAGGCTTGACCGCCTCGCTGACACTCCTGTCCACCCCGCTGACCGACGCCATTGCAAACCCCAATCTGCGGACGGGAGCCATTGGTGCAATGGCTACTCCCACAGAAGCCCGAACCTATTTGGGACAACATGTGCAGCGCGGCACCGCCGAGTTGTTCAGATATGACGATGCGGACTTCACCCTGGACCACTTCACCCAACCAAACAGGGAGTGGACGGGGCACCCGGACATGCCCACTGGCAACAGCATTGAAATGACAACGTTCCGTCGCCATGCTTCGAGTACCCCTTAACGCGCCGGCGGATTCTCACCCAACGGCACCACCGCCATGGTCAGCCGCGATACGCAACTGGCCTTGCCCTCATCGCTGGTCAGCCGAATGTCCCAGACATGGGTCGTGCGGCCGATGTGGATTGGCCTGGCCACCGCCGTCACCCGCCCGCTGCGCAGGCCGCGCAAATGGTTGGCGTTGATTTCCAGGCCCACGCAATAGAACTTGCTGGCATCGATGCACAGGTAACTGGCCATGGAGCCGACCGACTCGGCCAACACCACCGAGGCACCGCCGTGCAGCAAGCCGTAAGGCTGGTGAGTGCGATGGTCAATGACCATGCTGGCCGTCAGGGACTCAGCGTCAAAGGCCTCGAAACGGATGTCCAGCACTTCACCGATGGTGTTTTTCTGGATAGCGTTCAACTGTTCGATGTTGGGAGTGGTGCGCCACAGGCTCATCGCAGAGTTTCCTTGTTGGTTTTGTTCGTGGATCAATCCTGCCACAGCACCGCTTCGCTGCGCTCGCTCCATTCTTCAAAGCGCTCACCGTAAGCCGCTTCGATCACATTGCGCTTGATCTTCAGGGTCGGGGTGAGAAAACCGTTTTCCACGGCCCAACTGTCCTTGACCACCACCAGGCGCCGCAGCCGTTCATGTTTGTCGAGGGCAGCATTGACCTCTTCCAGCAGTTTTTCCAGGCTGGAATGCAAGCCGGCGCGCGCGGCCCCGCCAGCATCCTGCTGGCCGACCGCCGACAACACGCACAAGCCCAACGGCGCACCCAAGCCATCGCCCACCACACAGACCTGTTCGATGCGCGAGTGCACGGCCAGACGATTTTCAATCGGCGCCGGAGCCACGTATTTGCCTTTGCTGGTCTTGAAGATTTCCTTCAGGCGCCCGGTCAGGCGCAGATTGCCTTCGGCGTCCTCCTCGCCCTTGTCGCCGGTGCGCAGGAAGCCGTCCCCGGTAATGGTGACGGCGGTTTTTTCCGGTTCCTTGTAATACCCGAGCATGGTCGCGCCACTGCGCACCATGACCTCCCCTGTCTCGGCGATCCGCACTTCGACTTCCGGGCACGGCTTGCCGATCCAGCCTGGTTTGTTCTGGCCCGGCATGCCGATGTGGGAATAGCCGCAACTCTCGGTCATGCCGTAGACCTCCAGCACATCCAGCCCCAATTTGCGATACCACTGCAACAAGGTCTGCGGCACCGGTGCAGCACCGGACAGCGCAATGCGCAACGCATCCAGCCCCAACCCGGCGAGGACTTTATGCCCGACCCGTTTGCCGATGATCGGCAGGCCGAGCAGGAAGTCGAGACGTTTTGCCGGAATCTTGCTGTACACGCCCATCTGGAATTTGGTCCAGATGCGCGGCACGCCAAACAGTGCGGTCGGGCGCGCACGTTGCAGGTCGGTGAGAAAGGTGTCCAGGCTCTCGGCGAAAAATACCGTTTGGCCGGTGTAAATCGATGCCAGTTCGACGAACATCCGTTCGGCAACGTGGCACAGCGGCAAATAGGACAGCAGTCGGTCCGACTCGTTGAGGCCGAACAACGAAGTGCCACGAGTGGTGGCGAACCCCAGGGTGCCAAAACTGTGCATCACGCCTTTGGGCATGCCAGTAGTGCCGGATGTGTAAATGATGGTCGCCAGTTGATCGGCGGCAGGTTTGGGATCGTCCTGGATCGGCGAGCTGCGTTGCAGGTCGGCCCAACTGAAATCGAACGTACCGGGTGGATGTAGCGGCAGGCTGATGGTCGGCAGATCGGGGCTGACGCCACGGGACATGCCCGGCCAGTCGTCGAGCTTGCCGATGAATGCCAGCGTCGCTTGCGAATGTTCGAGTACCTGGGCAACGGTCTCGGCGGTGAGGTTGGGGTACAACGGCACCGAGACATGCCCGGCCATCCAGATCGCCAGGTCGGCAATGATCCAGTGCGCACAGTTCTTCGAGATCAGGGCGATATGGCTGCCCTGCGGCAGTTCCCGTGCCCGCAACCAATGGGCCGCGCAACGGGCCTGGTGACCGACGTCCGCCCAGGTCAAGGTCTCGACCTGGGCGCCTGCGACCGGCTGGACCAGAAAGCGCTGGCGGGGATGACGGGCCTCACGCTCGTAGAAAACGTCCAGCGGCAAACGAAAAGCAGCAGACATGACTCGCTCCTGTTTTTTGGTCTGGAGCAAGCGTAGTCAACCAAGCAAGTGCTTGGTCGATTATTTAACAGAAAAACAAAATCAAAAGATCGCAGCCTGCGGCAGCTCCTACATGGAAATGGCGTGCATCTTGTAGGAGCTGCCGCAGGCTGCGATCTTTGCTTTTATGGGTGCTTGATGCTGTCAAGCTTCATTGACCCGACCAGCAGCTCATCACCCTTGAGCTCCGCCAGACCGGCAGTGCTGACCTTTTCCGGCGGATGTCCGGCACCATGTTGCAGGTAGCTCAGCAGATTCCCCACCAGCGGATTGTGACTGACCAGCAACACGTTGCTTACTGCGACCATCTGTTCGGCCACCTTGTCCGGCTCCGTGTCCGGTGTCAGCCACTCGACGGTGCGGATTTCCGGTTCGAAACCCAATGCATCTCGTACCAGTTGCGCTGTTTGCTGCGCTCGCAGGTACGGGCTGGCGTAAATGCCGGTCAGCGGCTGACCCACCAGCTCTGCGGCGACTTTCAATACTTCCTTACGACCGTTATCCGTCAGTTCCCGCTCCGAATCGTGGGGACGGGAGCCGTGTGGCACGGCTTCACCATGACGCAATACCCAGAGTTTCATAGCTTGGGTTCCTCCTCTCGAGCCGAATGCGGTGCCGGTGCCACGACATGCGGCGCTTCACCTTCCGGCGTACGCGGCGTCGGCCAATCGGCGAACGGCCAAGGCTTCTGGTCGCTGTGAAAGCTGCCGAAACGACCGATCTGCGCCAGAAACTGGCTCAGGCTGTCGCCGAAATTCATCAAACTGGCGTTCGGGGCGCCATAGAACAAACGATAGATCAACTGCACCAACACGACGGCGCCGAGGATGAACTGCGCCACTTGCCACACCAGCACGAAGACCATCATCCACAACACACGCAGCAGGATGGACTCGTATTTGGCTTCTACTTTTGGATCGTTCATGCGCAACTCCCTGCTTTTCTGGCAAGCGTGATTAGTTGAAACCACTGGTGGAAATAAAATCGACGTCGGTTTTCGGCTCTCCACGCATTAGCAGACCGATGACCTGCTCCAGCGTGCGCCCCTCGAACAGGATCGCGTGCAGCCCGGCGACCAGCGGCATGTACACGCCAACCTCCTGGGCCTTGGCCTTGAGCACTTTAAGGGTGTTGACCCCTTCGGCGACTTCGCCCAGGCGCGTGACGGCCTCGTCCAGGCTCAGGCCCTGGCCGAGGGCGAAGCCGACCTGATAGTTGCGGCTCTTGGGCGATGAACAGGTCACGATCAGATCGCCCACGCCCGCAAGCCCCAGGAAGGTCATCGGGTTGGCGCCCTGATTCACCGCAAAGCGGGTCATTTCCGCCAATGCCCGGGTGATCAGCATGCTCTTGGTATTTTCCCCCATGCCCAGCGCCACCGCCATGCCGGCGATGATCGCGTAAACGTTTTTCAACGCCCCGCCCAGCTCCACACCGAAACGGTCGGCGCTGGCGTAAACACGAAAGGTGCGGCCGTGCAGCGCGGCCTGAACCTGCTGGCAGAGTTCTTCGTCTTCACTGGCGACCACCGTCGCGGTCAGTGCATGTTCGGCGATTTCACGGGCCAGGTTGGGTCCGGACAGGACGCCGATGCGGGCCTGCGGGGCGATCTCTTCGAGGATCTCGCTCATCAGTTTGAATGTGTGGGCTTCGATGCCTTTGGTCAGGCTCACCAGTAATTTACCGGTCAACCGTTCGGCGTGCGGCACCAGCACCGAGCGCAGCGCGCTGGAGGGCAATGCGACAAAACACAGGTCACAGGCGTCCAGGGTGGCTTGCAGGTCGGTGACCGGTGTGACGCCGGGCAGAATCTTGATGCCTTTGAGGTAACGCGGGTTTTCGCGATTGACCCGCATGGCCTCGGCCTGTTCGGGGTCACGCATCCACTGAAGGACCTGAAGCCCATTTTCGGCCAGCAGATTGGCCACGGCGGTTCCAAAACTTCCGCCTCCCAGGACCGCAATCGGGCGCTGTTCAGTCATATGCAATCCGTTAATCCATACCAGTGGCGATGTCGGCATTATACGGGGCAGCCCATCGGCGGCCAGCCCCGGCGTCAAATACCGGCAGTTGTAGGAAGAAGAGCAATAAAACCGAGGAAAATGCGGACATCGTGAATGGAAAAGTCATTCGGCTCGGTTAACATGCGCGCCATCAATCACTGACTGGGATGTGTTGTGTCTCCGGGTGCTCCTTCACCGCATTCGCCTCAGGTACTGGCGCTGATTTTCAGCTCGCCGGGGCTGGAGCTTTAATATGTCGTATTGCCCAGCCTGGAAAACGCCGCCCCTGCGCCGGCTGCTGGCCGTGCTTTGTCTATTGTTCAGCAGCTTGTTCGGTAGCCTGCCGGGTAACGCGGCCGACATTTTGCTCACGGGTGCCGAAGACAGCCCCGACGCGCGGGCGTTTACCCAGGCCCTGAACGAGTTGCGACCGAACGATAACGTACGCTTCCAGACACTGGCGAGTTTGCCGACTCCTGACAAGCTGCCGGAAAACATCCGCTTGATACTGCTCGACCTGCCCAGCCTCGACTGGCGCCTGCAGGACACCCGGGGCCCGGCGACACTGGTGTTGCGCATCAGCCGCCTGCAAGCCCGGCAACGCTTGAACAACACGCTGCCTGCACACCTTTCCCTGCTATGGAGCGATCCACCACTGGACCGCCAGTTGCGCTTGACCCGCACCCTGTTGCCCGAAGCCAAACGCATCGGCGTGCTCTACCACAACCACAGTGAATTTCTGTTGAATGAGCTGAGTAATGCCGCCCTCCTCTTGGGTCTGGAGGTGGTCACCCAGCGCTGGGACAACATTCACGACAGTCATCCGTTACAGGCCCTGCTGAATAACAGCGACGTGTTGCTGGGCCTGGACGATGCCGACCTGTACAACCCGCAAACCGCAAAGAACCTGCTGCTGAGCAGCTACTCACGGCAAATGGCGCTGATCGGACCCAACGCAGGTTTCGTCAAGGCCGCAAGCCTGGCCAGCACCTACAGCGATCAGAGCGACTGGCTGGCGATCCTCGACGAGTTGCTCGACCGGCCACCGGCCACCTGGCCGCGCACGCACTATCCCCATCGATTCAAGGTCGCGAGCAATCCCCAGGTGGCGCGTTCATTGGGTATCGAACAGATAAACGAAGCGTCGGTCGCCACGTTGCTGGCTGAAGGAGAACGTCGTCCATGAACTTGCGCCGTCGCTGGGACATCAACACTCGCACCCAACTCATCAGCCTCGGCCCTGCACTGCTGCTGACCTTGTTGCTGATCAGCTTCTTCACGTTCGTGCGCATCCAGGATCTGCGTCAGGAAATCACCCACACCGGGCAGTTGATCGCCAATCAACTGGCCCCAGCCACCGAGTACGGAGTGATTTCAGGCAACATCGAAGTGCTCGAAACTTTGCTCAAGGCGACACTGGTCACGCCCAACGTGAGCTTTCTGGAAATCCAGGACAGCGCCAACCGGGTTCTGGTGTACGTCGAACAACCGAGCGAACACTACAATCGCGCGCAACAGCTCGAAGTGTTCCAGGCACCGATACGGCTCCAGCGCGTCGCGTTGCACAATGATTTTTTCCAGAGCAGCAAAACCGCCAACGCGGCCCCCACCGAAGACTATCTCGGCCGGGTGATCGTCGGACTGTCCAACGATGCCTTCAGCCAACGCCAGCAGGAAATCGTGCTCAAGGCCGCCATTCTGGTGCTGTTTGCCCTGCTATTTACCTTCTTCGTGGCCCGGCGTCTGGCGGGCAGCCTGTCGCAACCAATCCGTGATATCGGCAATGCGGTCAAGGCGATCCAGGACGGCGACTACAAAACACCGCTGCCCATTGTCGACGACACCGAGCTGGGGGCGCTGTCGCAACACATCAACAACCTCGCCAGCGGCCTCGAGCAGGCCAGTCGCGAACAGCATCAGGCCATGGCGCAGTTGATCCAGACCCGCGAAGAAGCGGAAAAGGCCAACAACGCCAAATCCGACTTCCTCGCCATGATGAGCCATGAACTGCGCACACCGATGAATGGCGTGCTGGGCATGCTGCAGTTGCTGGAAACCACCGACATGACCGAGGAGCAGGTGGAATACGCGGCGCTGGCCTCGGAATCTACCGAGCACTTGCTCAAGGTCATCAACGACATTCTGGATTTCTCGCGGATCGAACGTTCAGAGCTGGAACTGGAGCACATTGCGTTCAATCTCGTCGAACTGATCGGCAGTTGCGCCCAGTCGTTCCAGCACAGCGCCGCGCAGCGCGACCTCGACCTGCAACTGATGGTCCCCGATGACATGCGCGGCTTGCAGGCCAAGGGCGACCCGACGCGTATCCGGCAGATACTGGTCAACCTGATCGGCAATGCGCTGAAGTTCACCGAGCAGGGCCGCATCACCATCGAGGCACAGTGGCAGTCGCTGGACCACGAGTTACTGTGGTTCACCTGCACCGTGCGCGACAGCGGCATCGGCATCCCGGCACCAAGCCTGGAGTTGATGTTCAACGCTTTCCAGCAGGCCGACAGCTCCATTTCAAGGCGCTACGGCGGCACCGGGCTAGGCCTGCCGATTGCCCGTACGCTCGCCGAACGCATGGGCGGCACCTTGCGCGCGCAGAGTGAGGAAGGCCGCGGTTCGGTGTTCACCCTGGAAATTCCCCTGGCACTGCACCAGCAGACTCAACCGCTGTTGCCCCCTCGCGCGCAATCGCGCAACAGCAACGGCGAAGGGCGCAATGTGCTGCTGGTCGAAGACAACCCGGTCAACCAGACGGTCATCGAAGCCATGTTGCGCAGCCTGGGCTTCAAGGTCAGTCTCGCGGCAGACGGCGCGCAGGCGGTTCGCAGTGCCGAGAGCCTGATTTTCGAAGCGATCCTGATGGATTGCCGCTTGCCGGTCATCGATGGCTATGAAGCCACCCGACAGATCCGCCAATTACCCGGTTGCACCGACCTGCCGATCATCGCGCTGACTGCCAACGCCCTGCAGGGTGACCGCGAAGCCTGTTTGTCGGCGGGGATGAACGATTACCTGGCCAAGCCGTTCAAACGGACTGATCTGCAGCAAATTCTGCAGCGATGGGTGCAGTAGTACAGGCCTTTCGAGCATCTGCGACTGGCGTGAAATGCGAAAGTGCGGCAGTCTTAGGCACCCGAACAGGCCCGAAAAGGGGCTTGAATAATAATTTCAGTGCACAAGTGTACATTCATGTCCTTGGTGCTGTGACTTTCACCACAACGCAATAGTCTATGAGTAGGCTGCCGGTTCGAGGCATGAACGCTTCGATCGGCCGGGAAGATTTGCCCCACCTGCCGCATGGGACTATTGAGGAGCTCGCATGACCAAACAAAACGCCTTTACCCGGGAAGACCTGCTGCGCTGCAGTCGCGGTGAGCTGTTCGGCCCTGGTAACGCGCAACTGCCCGCCCCGAACATGCTGATGGTTGATCGCATCACCCTGATCAGCGAAGAAGGTGGCAAGTACGGCAAAGGTGAATTGGTCGCCGAGCTGGATATCAATCCGGACCTGTGGTTCTTCGCTTGCCACTTCGAAGGCGATCCGGTGATGCCGGGCTGCCTGGGTCTCGACGCCATGTGGCAACTGGTCGGCTTCTTCCTGGGCTGGCAAGGCTTGCCGGGCCGTGGCCGTGCGCTGGGTTCGGGCGAAGTGAAATTCTTCGGCCAGGTCCTGCCGACCGCCAAAAAAGTCACCTATAACATTCATATCAAGCGCGTCCTCAAGGGTAAGCTGAACCTGGCCATCGCCGACGGTTCGGTCACTGTCGACGGTCGCGAAATCTACACCGCCGAAGGCCTCCGGGTCGGCGTGTTTACCTCCACTGACAACTTCTAAGGGTTATCCGCATGCGCCGCGTCGTTATCACTGGTCTGGGCATCGTTTCTTGCCTGGGCAATGACAAAGAGACCGTCTCCGCTAACCTGCGTGCAAGCCGCCCTGGCATCCGGTTCAATCCGGAATATGCCGAAATGGGTCTGCGTAGCCAGGTTTCCGGCTCCATTGACCTCAACCTTGAAGAACTGATCGATCGCAAGATCTATCGCTTCGTCGGCCACGCGGCAGCTTATGCCTACCTGGCCATGAAAGACGCCATCACCGACTCCGGCCTGACCGAAGAGCAGGTTTCCAACGTGCGTACCGGCCTGATCGCCGGCTCCGGTGGCGCGTCGACCCTGAACCAGATGGAAGCACTGGACATCCTGCGCGAGAAAGGCGTCAAGCGCGTCGGCCCGTACCGCGTCACGCGGACCATGGGCAGCACCGTTTCCGCCTGCCTGGCCACTCCGTTCAAGATCAAGGGTGTGAACTACTCGATCTCCTCCGCTTGCGCCACCAGTGCTCACTGCATCGGTAACGCCATGGAACAGATCCAGCTGGGCAAGCAGGACATCGTTTTCGCCGGCGGCGGTGAAGAAGAACACTGGAGCCAATCGTTCCTGTTCGACGCTATGGGCGCCCTGTCCACCCAGTACAACGAAACCCCGGAAAAAGCTTCCCGTGCCTACGACGCCAAGCGTGACGGTTTCGTCATTGCCGGCGGTGGCGGCATGGTCGTGGTTGAAGAGCTGGAACACGCTCTGGCCCGCGGCGCGAAGATCTACGCGGAAATCGTCGGCTACGGCGCGACCTCCGACGGCTACGACATGGTTGCCCCGAGCGGCGAAGGCGCGATCCGCTGCATGCAGCAGGCGCTGTCCACCGTCGATACCCCGATCGACTACCTGAACACCCACGGCACCTCGACCCCGGTCGGCGACGTCGCGGAAATGAAAGGCGTGCGTGAAGTGTTCGGCGACAAGGCTCCGGCCATCAGCTCCACCAAGAGCCTGTCGGGTCACTCCCTGGGCGCCGCCGGCGTTCACGAAGCGATCTACTGCCTGCTGATGATGGAAGGCAACTTCATTGCCGGCTCCGCCAACATCGACGAGCTGGACCCTGAAGTGGCCGACCTGCCGGTGCTGACCAAGACCCGCGAAAACGCCACCATCAACACCGTGATGAGCAACAGCTTCGGTTTCGGTGGCACCAACGCCACGCTGGTACTGAAGCGCTGGGAAGGTAAGTAATTTTCCGCTGCCGAGCCGCACATGAAAACGCCCCGACTGGTTCGGGGCGTTTTTTTTGCCTTGAGAAAAACCCAAGACAGACACAAATCCCCTGTAGGAGCTGCCGAAGGCTGCGATCTTTTGATCTTGTTTTTCGGCGATGCC
>NZ_JBFUID010000044.1:0-52814 GCF_056402055.1 Pseudomonas sp. P4_C4
GCGCCGACGGCACCCTCACTTCGGTCACCGTGCATATCCTCGGCACCAACGATGCCGCCGTGCTGTCCGCCGRCATCGCCAACCTCACCGAGACCAATGCCGCCGTCGACATTTCCACCGCCGGCACCCTGACCATCAGCGACGTCGACAGCGCCGCAACCTTCGTCGCGCAAACCAACACCGTCGGCAGCTACGGCCAGTTCTCCATCGGCACCGGCGGTGCCTGGACCTACGTCGCCAACTCCGCCCACAACGAGTTCTCCGCTGGCACCACCTACACCGACGCCTTCGCGGTGAGCAGCGCCGACGGCACCCTCACCTCGGTCACCGTCCACATCGCCGGCAGCAACGACACGCCGGTAATGACGGCTGGTGGGTCGCTGTCATACACAGAAAACCAGGCAGCGACGACGATCAACTCGGCGCTAACGGTCACCGATGTCGACAGTAGCAACCTAACGGGCGCTACGGTATCGATCACCGGTAACTTCGCCACGGGTCAGGACGTACTCGCGTTCACCAACCAGAACGGCATTACCGGCAGCTACAACGCTGGCACTGGCGTGCTGACACTGACCGGAGCCGCTACGGTGGCGCAGTATCAGACCGCGCTGCGCTCGGTGACCTACTCCAACAGTAGCGACAACCCCTCAACAACGGCGCGCACGATTAGCTTCCAGGTGGATGATGGGGCTGCGGCCAACCATGCCAGTAATATCGCAACAACGACCGTCACGGTGTCGGCAGTCAACGACGCACCGACGACTTCCGGCCTGGCCATAACCGAGACGTCGATCAGCTTCGTCGCGACCGACCCGGACAATGCGACGCTGTCGCTGCAGAGTCCGTTTGCCGCAGCGTTCGGCAACCCCTCGATCACGAGCGGCGCCAGCACGAATCTGTCCCCCGCGGAACAGGGCTCCGTGGTGTCGGGTACCTTGCAGGTGAAAGATGGCAGTGTCTCGGCGAGCGTAGTGGAGCTCTATCTCGGTACAAGCGCGGGCAACAATTTCTCGGCGGGCAGCTCCGACACAGCGATCTACGGCTTCGGTGGCACGGACAATCTGTCCGGCGGTGCCGGTGCCGACTGGATTTTTGGCGGCGCGGGCAACGACGTGATCGTCGGCTCGGCGAATGACCGCCTGCTCGACGGCGGCACCGGAACCGATACCCTCAATGTCGGTAGTGTCTTCGTCAACACGAGCGACAGCCAGATCGCGAATATTGAAAACGTACAGATAACCACAGCTTCAGGAACGCTGATCCTGAACGTCCAAACCGAAAGTTTCACCATCTTTGGTACTTCGGGTGCCGATCAAATCGTCACGGGCAGCGGGAATGACACGATCTTTGGCACTGACAACGACACACTGCTCGATGGTGGCAGCGGTTCCGACACCCTGGGTACGGGTGCCCTCTTCACGAGCACAAGCGACGGGCAGATTACGGGTATCGAGAATGTATTGATCGGAACGGCAGCGACCCTGAACCTCTCCAACCAGACCGAAGGCTTCACCATTACCGGTTCTTCAGGCGCCGACACCATCACTGGTGGCGCTGGTGCAGACAGTATCAGCGCGGCGGGTGGCAACGACATCGTCAACGGTGCGCAGAACGACACGCTGCTCGACGGCGGAACCAACACCGATACGCTCAACGTCAGCGCGAACTTCACCAGCACCAGCAACGCCCAGATCGCCAATATCGAAAACGTGACGCTGACGACTTCCGGGCTGACGCTCAACCTTGGCAACCAGACCGAAGCCTTCAATATCAATGGTTCATCCGGCGTCGATAACATCAGCGGCGGCAGCGGGGCCGACACCATCAACGGCCAGGCGGGCAACGATACGCTGACCGGGAATGGTGGGGCTGACCAATTCCGGTTGCGCACCAACGGTGGCACGGACACGATCACCGACTACACGGACAACACCGACAAAATTGGCTTCCTGGGGGGGGCCGTGACGGGCGGTGTCGGCTTCACAACCGCTGGCAGTTCGGCCGGCACGACGCTTCTCGCCGGCGACTTTCAAACCCGGAACTCTATCAGCAACATCAATAACCCGGACGACAATAAAGTTGTTGTCATTCTAAGCGCGCAAACGACGAACGACATCACGACAACCAACCCTGCGGATGCAACGAACACATACGCAATCGTATTCAACTCGACGACCGGCAAGGGCGAAATCTGGTTTGACACAAACTGGAACGATGCGGGGGGCCGGGTACAAGTGGCGACGCTGAGCAATGTCACATCGTTGGCGGGGGTCACTGCAATCACGGCCTCTGACATCGTTGTCTACGACAGTACCCTCGGCCCCGCCGGTGTTGCTGGCAGCCCGATCAACCTGGGCCTGGCCGATGCGGTGACTCGCGCGGACGTTGCGACGGTGAGCATTTCCGGTTTTCCCGCAGGCTGGACCCTGAACCAGGGCGCCCACAATGACGACGGCAGCTGGACAGTGGACAAAAACAGCCTGGACACGCTGACGGTCACAACAGCAGCAGATTTCACGGGTGCCATGGTCTTGCCGGTCACGATGACCTGGACCAATGTCGATGGCACGGTGGATAGCGAAGTGATTCGCGACAACATCGAAGCCTACGCCCCCGGCTCGCCGATCTTCGCATTGTCGGCGGACGACAACCTGACCGGCTCCAGCGCCGCCGACCTGTTCGTGTTCGCCCAGCCGATCGGCAACAACGTGATTCACAGCTTCGACGCGGCGGCGGACAAAATTGACTTGATCGGCTTCACGGGCGTCAACGATTTTGCCGATGTGAGTGTCGCCAACGATGCGAACGGCAATGCCGTGCTCAGCATCAGCGCCGACCAGACGATCACGGTCAAAGGTGTGGATGCGGCGGCGTTGAGCGGGGCCAACCTGCTGTTCGATGTGGACCCGGTCACGACCAATACGGGCACCATCACCATTGCCGACGGCGCGATCATGCCGTTCGGTGGCAGCATCGACAACAGCGGCACCATAGCGCTCGGCTCCACCGGCAGCGGGACCGATCTCGAGATTCTGTTCCGTGGCGCGACGTTGACCGGTGGCGGGCAAGTGGTGCTGTCCGACAGCGCGCAGAACGTGATCTTTGGTGGCAGCGCGGACACGGTGCTCACCAATGCCGACAACACCATCTCGGGTGCCGGCCAGTTGGGAGCGGGGCAGATGACGCTGGTCAACTCGGGCCTGATCCTTGCCAGCGGCGTCAATGCGCTGGTGATCGATACCGGTAGCAGCGTCGTCGCCAACACGGGTGTGCTGCAAGCCAGCGGCAGCGGCGGATTGGTGATTGAAAGTGCGCTCGTCAACAGCGGCAGCCTGTGGGCGAACGATGGCAACATCACCGTCCACGCAGATGCCAGTGGCGCGGGAAGCGCGACTATCAGCGGTTCGGCGATCCTGGAATTCGGTGCAGCCTCCGATCAGCATGTGACGTTCGACAGCGGCGCGGCAGGCACGCTCAAGCTCGATGTGTCGGCGGCGTTCAGCGGCAGCGTCAGCGGTTTTGCCGCAGGTGACAAGCTGGACTTTGGCGATATTGCGTTCGGCGCCAATACGCAGATCACCTATGCAGCGAATGACGCAGGCACCGGCGGCCTGCTGATCGTGAACGACGGCGCGCACGCGACGCAGGTCGCGCTCAATGGCCAATACGCGGCGGCGGGATTGCAGGCGAACGCCGAGGGCAGCGGCAGCGAGCTGGCCTACGATGCAGCGGCGGCAAACCACACGATGCTGGGCGGCCAGGCCAACGACATTCTGATCGGCGGTGCAGGTGACGATTTGTTCTTCGGCGGGCTGGGCAACGACACGCTCAACGGCGGCCTCGGCAACGATACCTTCGTGTTTGCTGCGGCAGGTTTCGGCAACGACTCGATCCAGGGCTTCGATATCGATCCGGTCGGAGGGCAGGACTTGCTCAATATCGCGGGGCTGGGGATCAGCAGCGAGACGTTCGCTGCCAACGTGAGCATTGCGGCTGACGGGGCGGACACGGTGATCGGGATCGGAGTGGACACTATTCGCCTTGTCGGAGTTAACAGTGCAGGAATCGATCAGGCGGACTTTATCCTGACGGCATGATGCTTTTCCTGCTGGCCGCACGTTGCTTCGCGGTTTCAGCGGGAACTTCAGGGTACTGGCCAGGTCAATTGGGGCCCTGTATCGGAGATACCGAGCAGCGCTGAGGCCTGTTTTATGGCAGTGCCGTCCGAGATCAGTCGAGTCCGCCCCCCGATGCCAACCAAGAGTTTTCTACCGGGTCTCATCCTGGCGTTCTGCGCCGTCGCGTCGCTTTGTTCGGTTGCTGCCGAGCGAAGAGCGCCCGCGCAAAGTAACAGCGCATCGACCACCCTGATCGAAACCGCCTCGCGGCAGTATGAAAATGGCCAGTTGGACCAGGCCGCTGCCACGCTGGAGCGTGCCCTGCATATCCAGCCGAACAATCCCGCGACGTTGCATTACCTCGGTGTGTTGCGTCTTCAGCAGGGGCAGTACCAGCAGGCGGAAACCTTGGCGGCGCGCTCGAATATGCGGGTTGGTCGCAACGTCGAGTTACGCAACCGCAACTTCCAATTGATCCAGGCGGCGCAGCAGGCCCAGTCTTCGAATACCCCACCCACTGCCAAAGAGGACCTGGTTGCAGTACAGAAGGGGCTGGAAGCGGAAACCCAAAGGCACCGCGAAGCAGACATGGCCGTTGCTGAACAATCCACCGCGGACAATGGGCGCGACGCTGGCAACTTCGCTCGCGCAAAGGCAGATTGGACATCGGATTCACCGATGGCTGGCAGACCTCGACCCGAAGGAGAAGGGCAAGTGGCTTCCGTCCCGCCGGCGCCCGCGTACGAAGAGGTTGAGATTCCCCGCGGCCATTTGCCGCCTCCGGGTAAATGCCGGATCTGGTTCCCTGATCGCCCGCCGGGGCATCAGCCCCCACCCGGCAAATGCAAGAAGCTGCGATATCGGGTTCCGTCAGGGGCCTACCTGGTGCACGGTTGAGTTTCCGAGTGCCCACTTCTGGCCGTTATCGACCTGGTGCAAAAGCCGGTTATCCCTGGCAACGCAGCCGGCCCGATGCGCGCGGCTATCGGTTCAGCAGCGGCGCCAGCAATGCACACATGCCGCGCCAGTGTGAACCTTCCCAGTAAACCCGTTGGCAGGCGCCGCAGCGCAGGAAGTGCGAATAGAGGGCGCCAATGCGTGGCGGTACCAGCGGCCGAGCCAGTTCCGGGCTGATCTCGTGCAGCGGCAGGTTGCAATGCAGGCACAGGCTGAATGGCCGCGCGCTGCGCGCCAGGTCGAGGCGCTCGTACAATTCGCGCAGCTGCAGCGACGGTTTCAGGGCATGCACGTAACAGCCGTGGCTGATGATCCGCCGCTTGAGCAGTTCGCGGTCACGGGTTAGCACGATGCGTCCTTGCTGCGCAGCGATCTCGGCGATCTCGCCATCCTCGAAACCATTGTCGTAGAGAGTGTCGAAGCCACTCATGCGCAGCAGGCTGGCCAGCCCGCCAAGGTGCACATCAGCGACGAAGCGCAGCACCCGTAAAGGTTGCGCACGAACCTTGAGCAGCGGGCTGATGTCCAGTGCTTCGAACTTGGGATACACCGCCAGCCGGTCACTGTCGAGGATCACCCGCTCGAAGCCTGCCGACTCGCCGTTGAGCAGCACCAGCTCGACCTCGGTGTGCGGTACTCCGAGCGCCTCGATCATGTGCTTGACCGTCGCCCCTTGCGCGCACTCGCAGGTGAAGGATTGCCGCCGCCGTTCGGCCGGCAGGAAATCGTTGAGTTCATCAAAGAAGCGGAAAGTTGCACTGGTCATGCTCAACAGTATGGCAGGGCTGCGGGATGTGCGAGTCTGGTCCGGACACCACCCATCTCGCTTGGGAGTGATCGACTTACCTGCTTATCACGATTTAGCCACTACAAAGCTTGTAACAGGGCGCCCGAAATCATTCCCGAAAAAGTCGTCTCTACCGGACCGGTCAGGACGACAGATCCCACGCCATCCCATTGAACCGTTACAGTTCCGCCATCACATTCAACCTCAACGCAATTGTCTAACAAGCCGCGACGAATTCCGTTTACAGCAGCGCCACAAGAGCAGGAACCTGAACCAAGCGGAATCGCTCCCCAGCGCTCCCAAATGCGCAAACGAATGTGCTTTCGGTCAATGATCTGGACGAAATGCACGTTCGTCCTGAGGGGGAAAAGGGAGTTGGTTTCTATGATCGGTCCGATTGTCGCTATGTCCACAGCTGTAAGATCATCCACAAAATAGGTGCAGTGCGGATTTCCCATGCTGCAAGCTGTTGGGCTACCCGCAAGTGGCAAACCTACAGTATCCATTTCCACAACCAGAGGAATATCCGTCCAGTCGAAAAGTGGTACCCCCATGTCGACGGAAATTGCGCCGGTTGAGGTCCGTTCGCAAGTGAGCAGGCCCCGGTTGGTTCGAAGCGTTATCGACGCAGTATTTGATTCGCGCATCAACATATCCGCGGCACCCCGTGTCGCGCTGCCACAAACGTCCAGCGTGGAGCCATCTGCATTCCAAAACATCAAGCGCGCATCWGCATCATCGTCATCGAGCACCACCGCAAGTTGATTGAACCCGACTCCCCGGGTCCGGTCACCCATTCGCCGGGCCATGCTGTCTGTCATGGGATTGGACGAGTTGCGCGAATCCACGATAACGAAGTCATCGCCATTGGCGTGCATTTTATGAAACCTCAGCGGCATGAATTGACCCTGGCGATGAGAAAAGGGATGAGTTGATGTTTAAAGTCGATCTATCCCCATACGCATGGTTTTTGCAAGCTGTGTGGAAGCTCAAGACGGGGAGGTGCCTGGCAGACAATTGCGTTGCGCAGTCAATCTTTAGGAACAAGCAGTCCGCTCTTGGCCGTTATTTGCCTGTCACGACCGCAGCCGATTGCTGCGAGAGGTCGACGGGCTCACCGGCATTGCCCCACAAGCCCTCAAACCTGAAATGGCTCTTGGATTTCTGTGTCTGCCGCTCAACTCAAAAATTATCGATTTTTTGAAATCACACCACTCATGTATTGATTTAAATCGCGCAGATCTTCAATCCTCCATGAGTACGGCGATAGCTTTACACCATTCTCTCGCAAAGTTTTTGGAATCAAGTCTCCATTTGGACGAAGTATTATCGATGATACAATCACGCCCGGATAATCATTTAATCGTTTTTTGAAAACGGATGTTGTTAGATCAGGTGTAGGAGGATTGCTTTTGTTAGCCAATGGTCCTGTTGCTTTGAGATCTATTCCGTGGCACATGGTGCATCGCTGTAAATAGAGATTTTTTCCATTAACATTATCCGCGAAGGATAGTGATGTTTGAATTAGCGATAAAATTCCTAGCGAAGCGATGAATAATATTTTCATTGTTTTTATCTTCCTTGATGGATCAGCGTCGATTGGACGCGATTTGGTGCGCGGGAAAGATATCAGCCATCGTATCGGCACACACAGTCATTTCTGATGCCCATTGAATCAACTCGTTTTCCGATCGCGCCAGGTAGCCGGGTAGTTGCTTTGAATCAATACCTGCTGGTTGGGCGTACCAGGACCAGGCTTTACGCCCAACAGGACATTCGAGTAACCCAGTCTACACGTCAGTGTTTTCAGGTTCCTCCAGCCAGTCCTCGAAGCGCTCCGTCTTACCGGGTTGTACCGGATCATCCATTACCAGCATGGTCATTTCCTTCCATGGTCACACCGTTCGACGGTGCTTTCATCCTGAGATAGCACGAGGGAAATCGAGCCCTGCCATTAAAGTGGGGCGGCAAGGTAGTGACGGGGAGCGTTGAAGTCAATATGCCAGCAAAGGCCCCGTCAATCGCTCACTCAGTCGTCGGGGCCGGGGCTTTACTGCCCAAGCGGATCAGCTCATTGGAGAAACACAGCCCGACGATGATCAGTGCCGCCCCCGCGAACAGGCTTTCGCGCGGTACTTCATGGAGCACCACAAACGCCAGCAGCGCGGCGAACAGCGGCTCGGTCAGTTCCAGCGCCTGCACTTGGGATGGCTTGAGATATTCGATGGCCTTGGTGGTGCAAAAGAAGCCGAGGATGGTCGGCAGCGCGGCCAGCGCCAGCAGTGCGGCGATCGCCAATGGCGACAGCTCGCCGATCACAAAACCATCGGCCGCAGCCGGCATCAGCAGGTACAGGCTGCCAAAAAACAGCAATTGCCGGGTGAGGTGCAGCCCCCCGGACACGCCCATCTGCTTCATGGCAACCGAAAAGGCCCCATAACCGCAGCCGGCCATGGAGGCAAGCGCAGCGCCTTGCAGGGTAAAGCCCTGTTGCAGGTCGGCGCCAAAGATCACCGCGATCCCGGCGATGGCCAGTGCGGCGCCCACGGTCGCGTTCGCGGTGATGGCATCCTTGAGGAAAATGCGCCCCAGGATGATCGAGGAAATCGAGGCACTGGCCATCAGCACCACCACTACACCTGCCGCAGCGTAATGCCGATAGGCGGACGTTTCGAAGTGAAACAGCACGAAGATGCCAAGGAAGGCGCAGATTGCCGCCTGAGTCCATTTGGCCGTAGACGCCGGGCGCTTGAGGAAAAGCAATAGGATCGAAAGTAGCAGGCAACCCAGCAGGGTCTTGATGACGGCCACACTGCTGGCAGTGAAGCCATTACTCATGAGTACTTTGCTAAGCACACCGATCGTCGCGTTCAGTGCCGCGGCGCAGAGTGCAAACATGACGCCTTTGCTGAAACTGGATTGCATTGATGACGGTCCCTGTCGTTGCTTTGTCGTTAGATAGAATGCCAGCCCATATCGACGGCGCCAAGTTCGAGGATACAAAGATCCCGCCAAACTCCGCATGGCGCCTTTGCGACTGTCAGTCTTGTGACTCGTCCTGAACAAGGGGCAAGCCCAGGCACTTACAGTGGCAAGGTATTGCAGTGCTTGATCTCCTTGAGCGAAAACCCGGTGTACATTTCCTTGATATTGCCGAGCGTACGTATGCGATGCATGGCGAGTTCATGGAATGCCTCCATGTCTTTGACGACTACCTGCAAGAGGTAGTCGTATTTCCCCGACACTTTGTGACAGGCAATAATGTTGGGCAGCGCCAGAACGCCCGCTTCGAAATGCTCCATGGCGTCCTCGGAGTGACTATCGAGGGTGACGCTGATGAAAGCAAAAAGTCCCAGCCCCATGGTCTTTGGGTTCAAGTGCGCGTGATACCCGACAATCACCTCCTCTTCCAGGCGCTTCAGGCGCTTCCAGCAGGCTGGCGCTGACAGGTAGACACGAGCGGCGATCTCGGCGTTCGTCAGGCGACCATTCATTTGCAGAATTTCCAGAATTGAACGATCAACCTTATCCATTTCCGCCATGTGTTCTCTCCCTTTAACAATGAGTACGCGGTAGGGCGATTGGCCCCATCCCGCAGGTCCTTGATCAAGCATCCATTTCTAGAAACGACAAATATTAGAAAGAAAATTACCTAAAGAACATATTTTAGATAATTAACGTCTGAAAAATAATCAAATACAGATCCGTTTCGAAAGCTAATTTTCAAGGCGCTGAAATACAATTTCTTGTCATTTCCGACACCCAAGCCACTGGCTCTGACAATAAAAACAAGTAACAACGGAGGCAATATTGAGCATTTTCAGAACAAAAGACCTGGACGCAATGATTGCTGCTGCCCGAGCTCCTGCCGGGTTGAAAAAAGTGCTGGGGCCGATGGATCTGGTCCTGATTGGTATCGGTGCAATCGTGGGGACAGGCATCTTTGTATTGACCGGAACCGGCGCATTGACTGCGGGACCGGCCCTCATGGTTTCATTCCTGTTAGCGGCGTTGGCCTGTGCATTTGCAGCGCTCTGTTATGCTGAGTTCGCCTCATCTGTACCGGTAGCAGGCTCGATTTACACCTACAGCTACGCGACGCTGGGAGAGTTGGTGGCCTGGATGATCGGCTGGGATCTGATGCTCGAATACGGACTGGCCAGTTCGGCTGTGTCTGTTGGGTGGTCGGGTTACTTCCAGTCCCTGCTGAGCGGATTTGGGCTGAATCTTCCGGTTGTGCTTACGGCGGCTCCAGGCTCTTTGCCCGGTGTGGAAACCTGGTTCAACCTACCCGCGCTGGTGATTATGCTGGCAATTACCTGGATGCTTTCCATGGGCATCAAGGAATCTGCGCGCGTAAACAACGTGATGGTGATCATCAAGATCGCCGTGGTGCTGCTCTTCATCGCCGTTGGTGTGCGACATGTTCAACCGGCTAACTGGCAACCTTTCGCGCCCTTCGGTGGCCAAGGCATTTTGAGTGCTTCGGCCCTGGTTTTTTTTGCTTTTATTGGTTTCGATGCGGTTTCCTCTGCCGCCGAAGAAGTGAAAAACCCGGCGCGTGACCTCCCCATCGGCATTATCGGTTCCTTGGCCGTTTGTGCGGTGTTGTACGTTGCCGTTTCAATGATCATGACCGGTATCGTGCCCTATGCCCAATTCCTTGGCGTTGATCATCCGGTCTCATTGGCGTTGCAACATGCCGGTGAAAGCTGGGTTGCCGGGTTCGTTGATTTAGGCGCAATCATTGGCATGACGACGGTCATTCTGGTTATGGCGTACGGTCAAACCAGGATCATCTACGCGATGTCGCGCGACGGACTGCTTCCCCAGCGCCTTTCCAGGGTTCATCCACGATTCGGCACACCATTTTTCGCCACCTGGATGGTCGGAATAGTCTTCGGGCTGATCTCGGCTCTGATTCCGCTGAACGTCCTCGCCGAGCTGATCAATATCGGTACGTTGGCCGCATTCAGTCTGATCTCGGTGGCAGTGATCGTATTGCGCAAGACCCGACCCGATCTCCCTCGCGCATTCAGATGCCCGGGCGTGCCCGTTGTTCCGTTGCTCGCCATCGCGTTCTGCGTAACCTTGATGACCTTCCTCAAGCAGACGACCTGGCTGGTATTTGGGGCGTGGTTGGCAATTGGCCTGGTGATCTACTTCGCCTATGCGAGGCGCCGCTCGTTGTTGCATTAATCCGGCATTTCGTCAGGTCTCTCTGGAGTGTCAATCAACCTCCAATAGTTTTCAGGTGCGAAACTGCATTCCAGTTGCGCACCTGATTGCATTCGCCTGTCAATCCTCACCTCATTTATCCTGCTTTTTGTCAAAGCGAGCAGAACTTGCTATCAGGACCCGCTGTGAGGATTGCAACACTTCTTGAATGGGGCCTGTTTGCTCTATAACCGAAAAGGATAGTCACGATATTCTATTGCAGCTATACGTGATCCCGCTCTCGGCCAGGAATCGGAATACAAACTGTCCGCCATGGGGCCAGGCTGTGTGAAAACGTCTGAGATTGTCTAATCTTCTGAGCGTCTAGATCGTATCGGGGGCGATCATGAAGCGATTCATTGAAGGTGAGGCCCGGACGCAAGTCACGTTGCTGCCGGAGTGCCTGGACGATTACGTAGCCGAAGAAAATCCAGTGCGAGTGGTCGACGTTTTCGTCGATGAACTCGACCTGGGTGCACTTGGGTTTGAGGGTGTGCCCTGCAGATCCGATTGGACCATGATCCAGGGAAGATGAGGGTTCGCCGACAGACTGTTGAGCATTCTTTCGGAACGCTCAAATATTGGATGGGAGCTACCCACTTCCTGACTAAAACCCTACCGAGGGTAAGTACCGAGATGAGCCTTCATGTGCTCGCCTACAACCTCAAACGAATGATGAGCATCTTCGGCATCGCAGGGCTGCTTGAGGCGATCAGGGCGTAAATCCAACTGCTTGCTCACCCGTTAGTGGCCGCTGATTCCACAGGCAACCCTCGCGACTCTCAGCCTTCAATGCAGTCAGCGTGTTTTCACACAGCCTGGACCCAAAGCGGCCTGTCGTAGCTGGCACACAAACGCCACTGCCTCCTGAACAGCGACGTTGTCTTGAGTCGTTACTCGGCCTGGTAATCGGCAACGAGCTTGTCCAAAAATACGAATAGCTTCTGGTTCATCGCATCGTAATCGTTAGCCCGCAACGCGGCTGGTTGCTGAACAAAACGCCGGTCAGTGAGCGTTATCAGTTCCGCCTCCGATGCCTGGATCAGCAGTTCCACGACGTCTTTGGTGAGCTCCATATGGCATTGAAAGCCGTACACCAGTTGGTGGTATTCAACGATTTGACGCGGGCAACCCTTGCTGTACGCAATGATCTTGGCGTCCAGGGTGAGCCCTGGCATGTCATTGTGCCAATGGCCGACTTCCAGGGTTTCCCCGAAGTGCGAAAACTTCGGATTAGCCAAACCCTCTTGGGTTAAATAAATCGGGAATTTGCCAATTTCCTTTTCAGGGCTGTGGTTGAACGTGGCGCCGAGTGCTTCCCCGATCAATTGCGACCCCAGGCAGGATGGCCGCGCTGTTTCGTCGGCTCGATCAGATGTGACAAAACCCGGTCTGGCGCTGGGCTTTTCTACTTTGTGCAGGGCTCGGATGGAATGAGGACGACTAAATCCGTATCACCTATGTCGACACCCGCTTGTGAAAGCAAGGTAGTAACTTGTCCGCGGTGATGCGTCTGATGGTTGAAGAAATGCATGACCAAACCATAAAAGCTCCTGTCAGCGGGTACTCCCTTCATGTTTGTGTAATTGAGGGTGTGATCTAAATCCGAATCTGTAATGGAGCGAGCCCATGCGACAATTATCTGATCGAGCGACACTCTATGTGCCGAAAGCTCCCGGATATTTGAGTACAGTAACTGGTCGAGGCTTTCAGGGGCGGGAAGCTGCCGAATCGGCTCCAGAGCCAAGTGGTTAGCTGGGTGCCTGGCGAATCGCTTTAGCCAGATAGTGTCCCCGGCCACCAAGTGGTTCAACGTCCCGAGAATAGAACCAAAGAATGCTTTCCTATCCACTGAGAGCTCTTCATGTGGCAAGCTTCTGGATGCCTCATAAATCTTTGCGTTCATCCACTCGTTATAGGTCGCCATCAGGCAAATATGGTTGGGGCGGCTCATCGTGTTCATCCTTTGAGTGAATACTTGATAAGCGATCCACGCTCATCCTGAAACCCAGTCTAGTGCTGGGCTTTGTTGTTTCTGAGGTGATGCAACAGGGAAAGGGACCACTTTTGCTTGGTAAGCGCCCGGTAAAGTCATCTGACTTTCACCTGACAACCAACCTGATAGAGAAACAATCGAACGCGCTTATCGGGAAAGCTCACATACCATTACAGCCATCCCAATTTCAGCCAGGTCAGTTTTGAAAGGGATTTCACCGACCTTTTGGAAACCGAATCCCTCATAGAAGCGCCGGGCGCTTGAATTGGTCTTGAGTACGTCAAGCCAGAGCAAGCGTTCTCCGCGCTCTATCGCTCGGTTGCAAATGAAATGCAGAAGCTGTTTCCCATACCCTCGTCCTGCTTCAGATTTGAGGAAGTAAATCTTTTGAAGCTCCGCGCCCACTGTGCCAGTTAGAGGCGCAGGCGTTGACCAGTTAACTTTGGAAAAACCTACGACCCTACCGCTTTCGTCTGAGACTATAAGCCACAAATGGCGAGCGGATGATTCGAGTGATTTTCTGAGCGTGCAGTATGAGAAGTCTTGATTGAGGAAGCCCTGCATGCCGGCGAGAGACCAGATGGCCGAAAAATGCTCTCGGTAGGTCTCACAGCCGACTTCACGTAGAACATTGAGGTCGGCTTTAGTCGCTTCACGAATGTTGATCATATTCTTCCCCGGTCTATTCGCATGAAGAGTTTGATGGGAGCTCCCGGCGACGAAATTTGTCTTAGTTGCTAAGGGCCGGCCTGCGCTCGGGTTCTATCGTCATCAAAACAGAATGTAAGCACCAGACCAATCGTAGGCGAACGGTGAACGGCGCACCCACCTTGCATGATTATGCCGGCTGCCACTTATGCGACAGCAGACTGGATCAAACTCATGATCGCCGCCGCCCGTTTGCCGCTGCGTAGCGATCCGGCAAACATCCAGTTCGAGCGCCCAACCAGGTGGATCTCCTGGATCTCGTCCTGGGACATTATCCATTGGTCCAGGGATTTCTCGTCCTTGCCGATCGAGAGGATCTTTATCTGACATGACCTTCTCCTTAAGAATATTTGCCTTATCTTCGCGGCATGAGCACAACGCCACTACAGTGCTGCGTGTCTGGCCACCGTCCGCTTCTGGCCGTTCTCTGCCGATCATGGTTACAAAGCGTGCTGTTCAAATCCGATGCAATCGGTGGTCAGAACGAATGCAAATGACTGGTCAGGTCGAATGCAAGCGGGTGGTCAGGTGGAGTGCAATTTCGCAGTCATCTGACATGGTCGCTTCTCCAGTTCTTGTAGAAATCGTGGCAGCGACCAAAAAAATGGCCCGCATGCGGGCGGGCCAAATGGGAATTCTTCAAAGGAGCAGGGTTAATCTGCGCTCCACCATGTGAGCGATTGGTGAAAAGCATGTCGCAGAAACGAAAAAGCCCGGCACATTAGCCGGGCTCTCTGTAGATGGGCCAAATCCCTTTGGCTGACTGCATTGTGCTTGGTAGGTGTGACGAAGGCATGACAGGGGCAGATACGAGAAGCCCGGCTCTGGACCGGGCATTTGAGTTACATCGGTACGACCGCCAAGCCGCTACAACATCTCGCCGTCATACCACGCGCCTACTCCGCCTTCCCCCGCACACTTCTTCTCGCCTTCATAACCCGCCAGCTAGTTTGTGCCGTTCAATGGAGAACCCTGCGACTCTCTCCAATCCTGATCCGATCAAGCGCCCGGTTTAATGCGTCCAAGGCATCGAGGAGAGCTTTCGCCTCGGCTTCCCGGCCATCCCCCCATAGGCGTTCAGCCATTTTGTTCAGGGCTTGGATAGAACGCTCAATTTCAGCAGCAGTCACTGCTGCTTTACTGTCCGTCAGCTTCTTCTTCATTGAGTAACCGTTTACAGAGCATTGCTTGTATTTCAGATCTAATGCGAATACGTCTCGCCAGACGCATGGCTATTCAGCCTTCCGGACAATCCTTCCCGCCTTCACCTCATCTGTGTAAGCAGTCAGCCGATCAGCTTGCTCATGCAGCTTTTCGATCGTCTCCATTGCCTCCAGAAGCTCTGTATCCCCGCGCTGTTTTGCAAGCCTGAACATTTCCAGGGCAGCTTCTTCGAGGGAATATGCAGCGGCTTTCAAGTCGCGGCGTAACTCTTGATTGGGTTTGTTAAGTGCCATGACAACCTCCTGCCAATCCCTTCCGCGATCATTGGCAGTGGTCTGCCTTCGCCGGCCGGACTACCTGACCTGCACCGATTTCTTTAATCCAGCCATCTAACCGATTCTCACCTTGCTGGAAGATTGTGATCATCCTTCGAAGCGCCTCAGCGTCTGGTCCATTACCTGCGTGGCTTAGCCGCTCGGCAATCCGAACTAACTCCACGGCCGACCACTTCAGATCAGAGGCGACACCCTGCAGATCGCGCTTCAGGTCCTGCACTGGTTTGTTGAGCCCCATCATCACCCCTTACAAGTCCCCACAACACTAATCCGATATTCAGCTGCGAAATTGCACTCTACTTGATCACCCGCTTGCATTCGACCTGACCAGTCATTTGCATTCGTTCTGACCACCGATTGCATCGGATTTGACCAGCACGCTTTGTAACCATGATCGGCAGAGAACGGCCAGGAGCGGTCGCTGGGATAAAGCTGAAACAACCAAAATCTACTTCCCTTCAAGCTTTCGTTTCAGTCGCCCGAGATCACTATTGACGATCAACTTATGGGCTAGACCTACCGGCAACATGTAGATGCGCCCAAAGACGTTATGCGTTACGACAGATGATGTGATCGTGAACACTCGATCTGTTATCGAAAGGCAAATCATGACATCCAGATGCCGGTCACGTTCGGTCAGAACCAGTATGTCGGGGGCACTATGCTCCACCAGAAAGAAATCCAGCTGTTCGCCAGCGTGTACTGTCTCTCGCCTAGCGCCGGAGAACCCGCCGATCCGCTTCACGCCGAATAACGAGGAAATCGCGTCCCTCGTTCGGAAAGCTAGCCGCATGAACAGTCCCGGTTCGGCCGTCATGATGTTCCAAGCGTCAAGAGTGGTTATTTCAACAGGGAGTGGAACCGACCTGCTGTCATAGTAATCAAGATCGGACAGTGCACGCAGAGTGTGAGCAGGTGATGTGGTAGCCAAACATTATCTCCTTCAGTTGCCCGACTGCCATTCCTGATAAAATCGGAAGCTGATTATCATGTAGCCATGCTACGTCATGATTACCCCCAAATCTCCCTTAGCTGTTCGCTGGGTGAATATCTGACGGCTACAGGTCGGTATGGGTCGCGAGCTGCCCTTCACTACCGGCGGCTCTCGTTGCGAAGTGGTCATCGAACCTTGCGGCATCCATTTTGCCTTCCTGCTGACTCTTTCAATCCCACCTTCAAGGACTGAACCTTTGATCGCATCCCCCTCCAAACTCCTCTTCCTGCCCGGAGCCTCGGGTAACACCCGGTTTTGGCTTCCGGTTGCTGAGCGCCTGGCCCACCCGGCGCAGCAGGTCCATATCGGCTGGCCCGGCTTTGGAGACACTCCGCCCTTGCCTGGCGTGACCGGCATGGATGATCTGGTGGTTCGCGTGCTGGCCGAGATCGACCGACCCACAGCGCTGGTGGCGCAGTCTATGGGCGGTATAGTCGCTGTGCTTGCAGCGCTTGAACGCCCTGAACTGATCACGCACCTGACGCTGACCGTCACCTCTGGCGGGGTGGATATGTTTGCTCTGGGCGCGCATGACTGGCGCCCGGATTTTGCTGCCGCCAACCCGACACTGCCGAGTTGGTTTCTCGACGACCACACCGACCTCACGCTCCGGTTGGTCGAGTTGCGCATGCCAGTCCTGCTCCTCTGGGGAGATTCTGATCTGATCAGCCCCATTCGCGTCGGCCAGCGCCTTGCTCAACTGTTACCCCGCGCTGAACTACACGTTTTCCCTGGCGCCGATCACAATCTGGGTTTTACTCACGCAGCCGAAGTGGCAAGGTTGATCGAGAGACATCTGGTCTGCTGATGAGCGGAGCACTTGTTGCCACCGCTTCGGACTGATTGTGCGGCCCCGTGCGTTTCAAGACCTCTCGGATAACGGACAGACAACCGGTGGCATATCGCGC
This sequence comes from Pseudomonas sp. P4_C4, assembly GCF_056402055.1. NCBI lineage: Bacteria > Pseudomonadati > Pseudomonadota > Gammaproteobacteria > Pseudomonadales > Pseudomonadaceae > Pseudomonas > Pseudomonas sp. P4_C4. Next base: position 17,188 of record NZ_JBFUID010000044.1, read on the forward strand.
CTAACCTCGCCGGATACTCTGCGCAAACCGCATAGAGATGAAAAAAAGCGTCGTTAAAAGTGTACGAACCAGGATTGAGTCTATGACATGCGATTTTGCACCTGGTTAACCTGCTATGGGGCCATTTTCTGCCAACTGTGACAGGCAGAGAACGGCCAAAAGCAATGGGATGGACTCCTCCTCACTTCGGCATCCTGAGTGCCAGACTGAAGGTGCGAACCCTGGGCTCAGTGAAGAGGAGCGTAACAAGGGCACCGCTACGCTCATCGCTATTGCCGGTTTGATCGTCAACATCGTCAGTGCCCTGCTGCTGGGCCACGGGCACAGTCATGGGCACGATCATGTTGATCATGGCCATACCCATGCTCATCACGGGAACGACAACAACCTGAAATCGGCCTATGTCCACGTCATCGCAGACGCGCTGACGTCGGTTCTGGCCATCGCAGCGCTGCTCGCTGGTCGGTATCTGGGTTGGGTATGGCTGGACCCGGTCATGGGCATCGTCGGCGCCATCGTTATCGCGCGTTGGGCATGGACCTTGATGGGGGTCACCGCAGGTGTATTGCTGGATCAAACAGACGCGCACGTTGCCGAGGAAATCCGCGAACTGGTTGAGAAACCGGGGGATGCCACCATCACAGACTTGCACGTCTGGCGGGTTGGACCGCAAGCCCATGCGGCCATCGTCAGCGTCCTTGATGAGTCCAGTGCGAACGCCGACAGCATTCGTGAACGTCTCAAACCGGTTCACGAAGTCAACCATCTGACGGTCGAATTTCGACCGGCCTGATTCAGCGCCTCCCCTCCATTATCTCCAAAGGAACTTGCGATGCCTCCAGGGAAACGTGAACTGGCGCGGATCGAACACTGGTTGATAACCACGCTGACCGAAGCGTGCGAAACAGCAAAAGGTGAAATCAAAGGCTTTACCTGGCTCACCCACACTGCTGACCTGAACGCGTTGGCTGAAACCCTGAAGGTGATCTGGGTGTTCGAAACCTTGGCTGACAGAAAGCTCGCCCAGGTAGTCGCGAAGGCTCGCATCTTTGAGCTGACGGCCATCGCGTTGAATGAGGCCTACATCGATCTGAACCTTTCAGATCGCTCCCAGTAACGCGTTGGCGTCGCCCACACAAAAAACTGGCTTGCTGGCGCTCAGCAAGGTTGCAGTACTGCTTTCACTGCTTCCACCGAGCGTTCGACGTCCCTTGTTGTCATGGCATTGAACATCGGCAGCGAAACGATCAGACGGCCAACCCGTTCTGCAATCGGGAACATACCTTCCTTGAAGCCGCGCGCGCGGTACAAGCTCAATAAGTGGATCGAGGGGTAGTGACAGCCGATGCCGACACCGTGCTCTTGCATCTGCTCCATAAACGTGGCCCGGGCCGGCTTACCGTCCTGACGCTCTGGCAGCACTAGCTGAAACATGTGCCAGTTGCTGTTATCGAAATCGGCGACCGGTAGTTGAGCACCGTATTTCGCTTCGAAATCACTGCCGAGGCACTCGAAATAGTATTTAGCCAACTCTCGACGATGGGCAGTGATCGCTTCAATATGCGCGAACTGGTCCAGGCCGATGGTCGCGGCAATGTCGGTCATATTGTATTTGCCGCCCAGGACATCCACATCCAAACCATCGAAGCCGCTGCGAGTGACACCCTGCAACCGGTGTTTCTCGGCAAGACGTGCCTCTTCGAGATTATTCAGCACCAAGCAACCGCCTTCGGATGAGGTGATGTTCTTGTTGGCTTGGAAGCTGAAGGACACAAAATCACCAAAAGCCCCGATGCGCTCGCCTTTCCAGGACGAACCCAGCGCTTGTGCAGCATCCTCCACCACCCGCAGGTTGTGTTTTTTCGCCAGCGCATATAAACGATCCATATCCAGCGGCAGACCCGATAGATAGACCGGAATGATCGCCTTGGTCCGTGGTGTGATTGCCGCTTCGACTTGAGCCAGATCGATATTGCGAGTGACTGGATCAACGTCGACAAACACGGGGGTCGCACCCACTTCAATGATCACGTTGGCCGTTGCAACCCACGAGATCGGAGTGGTGATGACTTCGTCACCAGCACCGATACCCGCGATGCGCAAGGCGATCTCCATGGTGCAGGTTCCGGAATTGAACGTCCGTACCGGGCGTCCGCCGAAATAGTCCGAGAGCTGCGCTTCGAATAACTGGACCTTAGGCCCACTGGTAATCCAGCCGGAGCGCAAGACGTCGCCGACGGCTGCGATCGTGGCTTCGTCGATAGAGGGTTTGGCAAACGGCAGGAAGTCTGGATAGTTCATGATGGTCGTGAAGTCCTTATATATTTGTTGGAGTAATCGACAGCCTGTGAATAAGGAGTTGGCGGGAACACGTAGACGCTTTCGGTCGCAGCCACGTAGCCGAAGCACTGCAATGTCGGCCATCAGCATCCAGCTAGAGACTCAACAGATTGGTAGCGGGTGCGCCCGGTCGTCCAGGCGCCTTGCCGCGCGCCTGGTTTTTCACTCAACGATGACATCAGCCTGGCGGCGATAGCTCGGGGTATGAGCCCGCTCACCACAACCACCGACAATAAATCTCTCGCCCCTGTGCAGCTGACGAGAATACGGCGTTATACCACCGCGGCAGCCGTGGCGGGTTCACCGTCGACCACTACGTTGTACGGTGCCTGTTCGCGATCACGCAGGCCGTAATCACGAATCACCGATGTCACGCGCACGCGATAGTCATCGAAGATTTTGTCGCGCCCGGCGCGCTGGGCCGACAGGTGGGCTGTCACGTTGCGCCACTGCACCACGGCTTCCTCATCGCGCCAGGTGGTGACCGACATCACCTTCTTGGGGTTCAGCGTGCTTTGAAAGCACTCGACGGAGATAAACCCGCTCATGGGTTCAAGCAGCGGGGTCAGCTTGTTGACCAGGTCAACATAGGTCTCGCCCTGGCCTGGCAGTGCCTGCAACTCAAACAAAACTACGATCATTCTTGACTCCTCATCCTTGACGGTATTTTTCAGGTGGTTTTACATGGTGCAAATGCGGGGGGGAGGTTGCCCGACCGCCTTTAGTGTTTTATCGGGGTGCCCAGGTTGTTCAGCCAGGCCCGCATGACGTGGCCCGCGGCGCGGGTCAGGCGGTCGCCGAGGTTAATGGCCTCGCTCCGCAACGCAACAGGATCGATGCCGGTTTGTGCCAGTTCGCTGGCATGGCCAACCAGCCATTGCTCGATGTTGGCGGTATCGGCTTCGAGGTGAAATTGCAGGCCGAGAATCGTGTTGCCCACGGCGAACGCCTGATGAGCACCCACCTGGGTACTGGCCAGCAGCACAGCGCCTTCCGGCACATCGAACTGGTCGCCATGCCAGTGCAGCACGGGGGTGTCCATCAGCGCGGCGAGCGGCGAGTCCTGACCGGCCGCGGTCAGGGTCAGCGGTGAAAAACCGATCTCCTTGACCCCCATCGGGTAGACGTTGGCGTGCATGGCCCGGGCGATCAATTGCGCACCGAGACAGATACCCAGCAGGGGATTACCGGACGCAACGCGCTGGCGCACCAGCTTCAATTCGTCGTGCAAAAACGGATACAGCTGCTCGTCATGGGCCCCGATAGGGCCGCCGAGTACGATCAGCAAGTCGGCCTGCAACACCTGCTCGCTGTAGATGGCGTCGACCGTGGGGTCCAGGTAAATCAGCGTATAGCCTCCTTCGGCCAGAACGGCATCCAGGGTGCCAACGTCTTCGAAGTGAATGTGGCGCAATGCAATGGCAGTTTTCATGGAAAAACCCAGTTGTTGAAGTAAGGACGGTAACGGTTCATGCCGTGGTGGTGAGTTCGACCTTGATCGTCCCGGATTGCGGGAAGGTGCAGCAGGCGAGGGCGTAGCCTTCGTCCTTGTCCTTGTCCTTGTCCGTCAGGCAAAAGTCGGGCTCAAGGGTGTAGTGACCCTCCGACACTTTCAGCCGGCAGTGACCGCAGATGCCGGCGCGGCAAAGGCTGCGCACCGCAATACCGCTGGTTTCGAGCATCTCCAGCAAATTCTTGCCGGCGGGTGGCTCCAGCACCTGATCGTTGTGGTTCAAGTACAGGCGCAGCGTCGCGTCGGTCTGAGCCTCGGTCTGTGCGGCGGTGACCGGCGCGGCCGGTGGCGTGAATGACTCGATCAGCAAGCGGCTGGCGGGGAACATGGCCAGCGTGTGTTCGCGCATGCCCTGGGCGAAGCCATGGCTGCCGCAGATCACCACGCTCTCGGGGTTACCCAGCCGGCTCAGGTCCTGGGCTTGGGGACGACCGGCGCTGAAGTGCCCGTTGTTGTTGACCGCTTCGCGGGTGACGAACACCTGCAAGGAGAACCACGATGTGGTCAGCTCAAGCTCCAGCAACTCATGTAGAAACGGAATCTCGGCGATGGTCGGCACACACAGCAGCAGGCTCACATCGGGCACCGCCAGTCCGCGTCGCGCGCGCTCGACCAGGCCGCGCAGCAACGCAATCGGCAAGGTGATGCCGATGCCGCCGGCGAGCATGCCGACTTGTCGGCAACCCAGAACCGACTCCAGCGAAATATCACCCGCCACAAACTGCACCGAGGTGGTCGAGCCGGCTTGCAGCGTAGCGTGCAACTGGTCCGAAACCCCGCCATGGCCTTCGCGCTTGACCGCAATGTCGAACCGGTCGGCGCCGCGCTTGCGCGTGATCGAATACAGCCGCTGGTGATGGGTGCCCGCCATGTCAGCGGCGTGCAGGGCCACGTGTTTTCCTGCTTCCAGGCTGTCGAGGAATTCGGCGGTTGCGTCCACCGCGCGCAGGGTGAAGACTTTTACGTTGGCCGTTTCAATGGTCACGTGTTCGCACTGGGCCTGGAGGGACGTCATGGCGTTCATGCGCGGGCCTTCTCGCCTAAGGTTTCAATGGCATGCTCGGCACTGCTGAGGCCGTTGCCGGTCAAGCCGATCCGGTCTATCAGGGCTTCGAGCGAGTCGGTGTAGACGCTGATTTCGTTGTTGTCGCCTACGTCATGCAGGATCTCGCCGGCATGGGGGAAATCCAGCATCGAAAACACGGTGGACCATGCGCCCATTTCGTTATTGGCGAACATCTGCACCGTGCGCAGGATGATCGAGCGCAGGTACTCGCGTTCCTTGCGGCTCAGGCCATTGACGATGTCGGAAGCGACGAAGCTGAAGACGCTGGAATGGCTCCACTCGTCCATAGCATGGGTGCGCGTGACCTCATGGCACACCGCCTGAATGCTGGCGTCCTCGGCCATGGTCTTGAGGTAGTCGGTGATCAGCGTTTCGCTGGCGCACGCGACGCCGAAGCGGGTCAGGCGTCGCTCCCATTCGGCGGTGCAGTTTGCCAGAAGGGCTTCGCGCCAGGTCACCAGGTTGAAGGCGCTGAAATCCAGCGGGGTGAGTTTGCGCATGTCATAGATATAGTTGCAGGCCATGATGGACATGCGCGTGTGCAGGGCTTCGTCGAGCAGTGCCTGAGACATCACGTCCTGCAGCAGGGCGCGGTTGTTGCTCGGCGGCGGGGTCTTGATAATGTCCTCGCAGGCAGGCACGACCACATTGCATTCGATGTAGATGGTCTTGAGGTTGTAGATGCCCCACGCGTAAGACAGGCATTTGGATTGCAAGTCCTGGGGGGCTTCGAGCCAGGCCTGGTGATGACGAAACGGCAGCAGCGACAGACTGAAGTCGTGCTTGTCGGCATCAAAGGCGAGGCCCCAGTAGTTCGGTTGCGGGTTGTTGACGGCGGCGCGGGTTTTCCAGAGCGTGGATAGTTTGGCCAGCATGTTTTTTACCACGTCATCGGTACCACAATTCAAACGTTCCATGTTTTAACTCCAAGGAAATCGACTATTGGTGTTCGGGTTTACCGTGCAGTCCTTGCAAAAATAACGGGTCCGCACAAGCGGGGGGTGGGGGGGGCAGCGCAATCAATGYGGGACGGTGCCCTTCAAGTCTGCGGCAAAAACACACTGGGGCTATTGACCCAGGTCACTTGAATGCCACTTGGAGTGCCATCACTTTTCGGGTCCTGGCCATGGACCGCTCCTGCATTAGGGTCAGTACAACGGTCAGGCCCATGAAAGCGGCGCTGGCCCAGAAAATTGCGTCGGGGTGGCCTTGGTCGAGCAGCCAGCCGAACCCGATGGGGCCGATGGCGCCACCGATATTGAAACCGGTAGAGACGATGCCGAAGGTTTTGCCTTCGGCGCCCTTCGGGGCGGCCGCACGTACCAGCATGTCGCGGGACGGTGCGATCACCCCGGTCAGGAAACCCGCTGTCCCCAGCACGACCAGCAGCGCCGGCTCGCTCAAGCGTGCCGTGGCGACCAGCAGCATCAGCGCGGTGGCCAATGCAAACGCGCTGGCTGCCACTACGCCATGGCGGCGGGTCCGGTCGGCCAAGGCTCCCCCTGCCAGCACGCCGAAGGCGCTGGCAAAGAGGAAGGCGGTCAACGCCGAGTTGGCCCAGGTCAAGGCCACGCCCTGGCCTTGCATCAGGGCGGCGACCGAGAACTTCTCAATCGCGCCGGTGCTCAGGTTCAGCAGCACGAACAACAGGGCCAGGCTTAGCACCATAGGCGAGAGCAGTGACAGGCGACGGGCACCGAGGGGTGTCGGGTCGGCGGCGGGATGCAGGCGACTGACCCGGGCCAGTGCGGAGCCAGGGATCAACAACAGCGCCAGCGCGACAAACCCCACCAGTGCCGCCGCCGCGAAGGCCATGGCCGGGTTGCTCGCCACCGCGATACCCAGCAAAAACACAGGGGCCACGGCCGCGCCAAGGAAGCCGGCAAAGGTATGCACGGAGAACGCCTTACCGATGTGGGCGGGGTCAATGTGTCGGGACAGCAGGGCGTAGTCGGCCGGGTGATAAATGGCGTTGGCGACGCCGGCCAGCGCCATGCCGATCAACAAACAGGTGTAGCCGGGCAGGAGTGCAATCAGCAGGAAACTGCTGCTGCCCAGTGCTAGCGCGACCAACAGCAAGCGCCTGGCACCGTGGCGGTCCACGGCAAACCCCATGGGCGCCTGTACCAGCGCCGTGACGATATTGAACAGGCTCAAAGCCAGGCCCAGCTCAACATAATCCACGTTGAAAAAAGCCGGAAGCAGGGGGAACAGCGCCGCCAGCACCATGATGTGCAAATGACTGACAAAGTGCGCTGCGGCGACCTGAGGCAACAACCCGATACGAATCGTCATGGCGAAACCTGTGTGATGAGCATGGCAAAACCGGCGCAGAGCTTAATGAGGTGATGGTCTTGTGCGATAGTCCATTACCGATGAGTCCACCAGACCACTTTGAATGGCTGCGACTTCACGACGCCTGCCCCTGCGTAGACGTGTGGCAGCGGCATTGAGCGCGGTGGTCTGCAACGTCGGCACGAACTGGTATGGTTGGCCGGTCCGTGGGCGGCTAGGGTAGTGCGGCGTGTTATCGGGCGTTTACACAGGGAGTGACCATGCCGCATTTCGCTTATCGGGAGGGCCACGCGCTGCCAGGGGTCAGTGGCGTTGCGCTGCCCCAGGTGGACGGGGAGGTGTGGCGCGCCATCGACGCCGAGCGTCAGCGCCAGGTGCAGTCAATCGAGCTGATCGCCGCCGAAAACGTGGTCAGTCGTGCGGTGCTCGAGGCCCAAGGGTCGGTGCTGACCAACAAATATGCCGAGGGCTACCCAGGGCGTCGCTATTACGCCAGTTGCTGCAATGTCGATGCAATTGAAGAACTCGCCATCGAGCGGGCCAGGCAACTGTTCAGCTGTGCCTATGCCAACCTGCAACCCCATTCGGGCAGCCAAGCCAACCAGGCTGTGTTTCTGGCTCTGCTGGCGCCGGGGGACAAGATCCTGGGCCTGGACCTCAAGTCCGGTGGGCACCTGTCCCATGGTGCTGCGTTCAACTTGTCCGGGCTCTGGTTTCAGGCCCTCAGCTATGGCGTGCACCCGGTGACCCATAGGGTCGACATGGATCAGGTCGAGCAGATCGCCCGACAAGAACGCCCACGCCTGATCATCGCAGGGGCCTCGGCGTATTCACGGGCGCTGGATTTCGCCCGGTTTCGTGCGATTGCCGACGAGGTGGGTGCGTTCCTGATGGCCGACATCGCCCACGTCGCCGGGCTGGTCGCGGGTGGTGCGTATCCGTCTCCAGTGCCGTTCGCCCACGTCACCACCCTCAGCACCCACGCCACGTTGCGCGGTCCGCGTGGCGGGATGATCCTGTGCAATGAGCAGGCAATTGCGCAGAAGATCAATGCGGCTGTGTTCCCCGGCCTGCAGGGCGCGGCACTGATGCACACCGTAGCGGCCAAGGCCGTGGCGCTGGGCGAGGCATTGCAACCGGCCTTCGGCGCTTATGCCCACGCCGTGGTCGCCAATGCCCAGGCCTTGTGCGGCCGATTGGCTGAAGGTGGGCTGTTGGTCGTGTCGGGCGGCACCGACTGTCACTTGGGGGTGATTGACCTGCGGCCCTGGGGCCTGGTGGGGAATGTCGCCGAGCGTGCGTTGGAGGCAATCGGCATTACCGTGAACAAAAATGTCGTGCCCGGCGATGAGGTCAAGCCCACCGTGACGTCCGGCATTCGTCTCGGCAGTGCGGCGTGCACTTCGCGTGGCATGGGGGTCGATGAATTCAGGGAGATCGGCGACATGATTCTGGCCATGCTCGGTGGCGTGCGCAGCGGTGCCCTCGACGGCCGCACTGAACGCTCGATTCGTGAAGGCATAAGCGACCTGACCAAGCGTTTCAGGCTGCCGTATTAACCGCCTGCGTTTTTTTTGAAAAGGAATTCCAATGCCCGGCATCATCCCCACCGGCCGCCTGGCGGCAACCCGCACGTCACGGTTCAGACTGTTCACCACCGCCAAGCCTCAACCCGTCATCGCGGTTGAATGCCCCAAGCTGCCCAAGCGTGCGCGGATGGCCGCCCAGGCCCAGCAGTTGCTGATGAACTATGCGCTGGGCCATTAGATTTTCAGGGCGTTGGCCAGGCGCAACATGGCGGCTTCGATTTCATACGCGGTCAGGGAGGAGTATCCCAGCAGCCAGCCCTGTTGCTTCGGGTCGCCCGCGTACAAGCCGCTGAGGCCGGACAGTTGCACGCCGGCAGTGGCGGCTTGGCGGATGGTTTTTTCCTCGGACCATCCGGCTTTCAGCAAGCAGGGGATTTGCAACCCGCCCGGCGGCAGTTCGGCGGTGACCACCGTGCTCAAGTACTTGCCGATGGCATCGTGCATGATCGACCGGCGTCCGGCATACAGCTTGCGCATGGCCCGGACATGCGCGTTGTAATGGCCGTCTTCCATAAAGCGCGCCAGTGTCAGTTGCAGCGTTTGCGGAGTGTGGCCGTCCATCATGCTGCGCGCATAGGCAAAGGGCTTGACCAGCTCGGAGGGCAGCACCATATACCCCATGCGCAGGCCGGGGTAGAGGGTCTTGCTGAACGTGCCGATGTAGAGCGTGCGCTGATACTTGTCCAGGCCCTGCACGCACGCCGTGGGTTGCCCGTCGTAATGGAACTCGCTGTCGTAGTCATCCTCGATGATCCACTTGCGTTTTTGCGCCGCCCAATTGATCAACTCAAGACGCCGCTCCAGCGGCAACGTCGCGCCGGTGGGGTATTGGTGCGAGGGCGTGACATACACGCAATTGGCGCCGCTGCGGTCGGCGTACAGCAGGTCGGTGCGGATGCCCCGTTCATCGACATCAATGGGCAGCACCTTGGTTTCGGCGATTTCGAAGGCCTTGCGGGCGCCGTAATAGCCGGGGTTTTCCAGCAGAATCGGCTTGCCGGCGTCCACCAGCAACTGCGCGCTCAGATACAACGCCTGACGCGTACTGCTCAATACCAGCACCTGGTCGGGGGAGCATTTGGCGCCGCGTTCGAGGTTCAGGTAGGTGGCAATCGCTTTGCGCAGGGGCTCGGCCCCTTGTGGATCGCCATGCAGCAGCACATTCGCGCGATAGTCCTTCATGACCTGGCGCTGCAAACGCTCCCAGACATCCGTCGGGAAGTTGCGGGTTTCCGGCAGGCCGGTGGCGAATGCCTTGATGACTTGCTGATCGCGCACGCCGCCGGTGTCGAAGATCATCCGCCCGCGTTGGCTGAGTTCGGCGCCCGGTGCGGCGACGCTGCTCCTGACTTCCTGAGCCTTGAGGCGTCGGCGGCCGGCACCGCGCAATTCGACGCCCACCGTGTCGCAGACGTAACTGCCGGCGCCTTCGCGGCGCACGATAAACCCGTCCCGATGCAACTGCACATAGGCGTTCTCAACGGTGTCGCGGGCGCAGCCCAGTGACTTGGACAGCACCCGCGTGGCGGGCAGTTTCAAGCCGGGGCCGAGGGCCCCGTCGAGAATCAGCGCACGCAACGCACGTTGGATCCGCTGGTGCAAATCCAGCAGCTGAAACTCAGCGTCGTTGAGGCGCATCTTCAGGGTTTCCAGCTCGAAGGTCTTTGCCATGTGGTCTGCTCTCTTTCCATGAACTGGCAGGTAAAGGCAGGCCAGTTTATCCGTAGACTCTGGCCCTCGCCACCCTAGGCTTTACCTCGGTGATTACGCACAGGGCGAGCGTTCTTGAACAGGAGTTACTCAACCATGGCTCGGTCACACAACTTCAGCGCAGGCCCCACCGCGGTGCCGTTGGACGTCCTCACTCAGGCGCACGAGGAGTTTTTCGATTTTGCCGGCACCGGCATGTCCGTGATGGAAATCAGCCATCGTTCGCAGGTGTTCATGGCGGTGGCCCGCGAGGCCGAACGGGACCTGCGCGATATCCTCGGGGTGCCGCCCGCCTACAAAGTGTTGTTTCTGCAAGGGGGCGCCTCGTTGCAGTTTGCTCAAGTGCCGATGAACCTGATAGGCGATAAAGGCACGGCGGATTACCTGCACACCGGCCTCTGGTCGGGCAAGGCGATCGAGGCCGCACGGCGCTACTGCGATGTGCGCGTGGTTGCCAGTGCCCACGCGTCCGGTTTCGACCGCGTCCCCCACGCCTCGGACTGGCGCCTTAACGCCGACGCCGCCTACTTGCACTACACCGAGAATGAGACGGTGCACGGCGTGCAGTTCATCGACACGCCCGCGAGCGACGCGCCGCTGGTGTGCGATGCCTGTTCAAGCCTGCTGTCCAAGCCGATCGACATCGCCAGGCATGGGCTGGTGTATGCCGCCGCGCAGAAAAACATGGGCGTGGCCGGGTTGACGGTGGTCATCGTGGACCCGGCGTTGCTGGAGCGTTCCCATGCCTTTACCCCGGACATTCTCAACTACGCGCGCATCAGCGACGCGCAGTCGATGCCCAATACCCCGGCGACCTTCCCCTGGTACCTCACCGGCCTGACGCTCAAGTGGATCAAGCACAGTGGCGGCCTGCAGGCCCTACATCAGCGCAACCAGGCCAAGGCGCGAATGCTGTACCGCGCCATCGATGGGAGTGACGGGTTTTATCGCAACCCTGTGCAGTTACCGTATCGCTCCATCAACAACGTGCCCTTCCGGCTGGCCGAGGCGGCGCTGGAGAAGGCCTTTTTGCGGAGCGCCGAGCAGGCCGGCCTCAACGGCCTCAAAGGCCACGCCAGCGTCGGCGGCCTGCGCGCCAGCCTCTACAACGCCGTTTCAGTGCCGGCGGTCGAGGCGCTGTGCGATTTCATGAACGCGTTTGCGCGCGAGCATGGATGAGCCGGCCGCGCAAATTGGTCTGGTCTGCTGCGTTAAAGCGTAGGGGTAAAACCTGCCATTCAACGGCTATAAATGACCGCTTACCAGCGGCCGGATACATCGTCCAGCAAGGAGCCAAGACCTATGTCATCTACTCAATCCCTCTCGTCCCTGCGTCTGCGGGACCTGCTGCACCCGGTGGTTGCCGGGCTGATTTCGGTGATCGTCAATTACGGCGGCACCTTCATCCTGGTGTTTCAGGCCGCCAAGGTCGCAGGGCTCAGCCCTGAGTTGACGGCGTCGTGGGTTTGGTCAGTATCGATCGGGGTAGGGGTGACCGGGCTGTTCCTCAGTTGGGTGAGCCGCGAGCCGATCATCACCGCCTGGTCGACCCCGGCGGCGGCTTTTTTGATCGTCGCTTTGGCGACCACACCCTACGCCGAGGCCATCGGGGCGTACATGATTTCGGCTGCAGCGTTCGTGCTGCTGGGCGTGTCCGGCTACTTTGAAAAAGCCGTTCGTCTGATCCCGCCCGGTGTGGCAGCGGGCTTGTTGGGCGGCATCCTGCTGCAGTTCGGCATCGGTGCGTTCGCCAGCATGAGCGTCGACCCGTTATTGGTCGGGGTGTTGATCGGCGCCTACATCGTGTTCAAGCGCTTGAGTGCGCGCTATGCGGTGGTCGGCATTCTGGTGCTGGGGCTTGGCTTTCTGCTGATGCAGGGGCGCGTGGATTTCACGGGGCTGGCGCTGGAGTTTGCGACACCGGTGTTCACACGCCCTGAGTTCTCGGTCAATGCGTTGTTGAGCGTGGCGTTGCCGCTGTTTCTGATCACCCTCACGGGGCAGTACATGCCGGGCATGCTGGTGCTGCGCAATGACGGGTTCAACACCAGTGCCAACCCGATCCTCAGCGTGACCGGGCTGGGTTCTTTGCTGATGGCGCCGTTCGGTTCCCATGCCTTCAACATCGCGGCCATCACGGCCGCCATCTGCACTGGCAAGGAAGCGTCTGAAGATCCGTCCAGGCGCTGGATCGCAGGCGTGGCCGCGGGCATCTTCTACATCTTGGTGGGGATTTTCGGCGTAACCCTGGCGGCGGTGTTCATGGCCTTCCCGGCGACCTTCATCACCACCCTGGCCGGGCTGGCCCTGTTGGGCACTCTCGGCGCGAGCCTGGCCAATGCCATGGCGGACGTGAAATCGCGGGAAGCGTCGCTGATCACCTTTCTGGCCTGCGCGGCCAATATCACCCTGCTGGGCATCGGCGGCGCGTTCTGGGGCCTGGTCATCGGCCTGGCGGCCTACGCCGTGCTCAATGGGCAGTTGCCGCGTCGTGAAAAGACTGCTGTCCCACAGGCCGAACCGGTTGCAGTGCCCACCAAAGGAGCGGCCAACTGATGCCTGATCAAACCGAAGACCTCAACATCCTGCATGCGCGCCATGGCCGTTACCCACAGGCCGACAGTGTCGAAGACTTTCGCCGCAACCTGGCCGCCGTGCAGCAACGCATTGCCCGGGCGTGCCGTCGGGTAGGGCGGGACCCGGCCGGTGTGCGCTTGCTGCCGGTCAGCAAAACCTTTGATGAAGCTCATCTGCGTCTGGCCTATGCCGCCGGTTGCCGCCTGTTGGGCGAGAACAAGGTGCAGGAAGCACAGCGCAAGTGGGAAGCCATGACCGACCTGCAAGACCTGCAATGGTCGGTGATCGGCCACTTGCAGACCAACAAGGCCAAGCAGGTCGCACGCTTCGCCAGCGAGTTCCAGGCCCTGGACAGCCTGCGGGTGGCCGAGGCGCTGGACCGTCGCCTGCGCATTGAAGGTCGGCAGATGGACGTGTTCGTCCAGGTCAATACCTCCGGCGAAGCCAGCAAGTACGGGCTGGCGCCCGATGACGTGGCGGCTTTCCTGGAGACTATGCCAGCGTTCCCGACACTGCGGGTTCGCGGGTTGATGACGCTGGCGCTGTTCTCGGCCGACGCGGTGCGGGTGCGCCCTTGCTTCGTCCGGCTGCGTGAATTGCGCGACCGCTTGCGTCATTGCGCCCCTGATGGGGTGTCGCTGCAAGAGCTGTCGATGGGCATGTCGGGTGACTTTGAAATCGCCATTGAAGAGGGCGCGACCGTGGTGCGCGTCGGACAGGCGATCTTCGGTGCCCGAGCCATGCCGGATGCGTACTACTGGCCGACCGCCGATGCCCGCCCCCTCAGTGAAGACACGTTGTTGTCGATCACTCCCAGCCGTTGATCCCCCTCTACAGGAAGGCCCGCAATGTCCGCTGCACCCGCTTACCTCATGCACACCTCAGCCCGACAACCGGTTTCGTTCAGCCGAGGCCAGGGCGCCTCGTTGTGGGACACCGAGGGTGTTGAATACCTGGATGCCATCGCCGGTGTGGCGGTGACGAGCCTGGGGCATGCCAACCCCGAAATTGCCGCGGCCATCGCCGAACAGGCCACGGTGTTACTGCACACGACCAACCTGTTTCGCATCCCATGGCAGGAGCAATTGGGCGAACGACTGTGCCTGCTCTCGGGCATGCAACGGGCGTTTTTCTGCAACTCCGGAGCGGAGGCCAACGAAGCGGCGCTCAAACTGGCCCGCCTGCACGCCAACGCCCGGCAGGTGACCCAGCCGCAAGTGTTGGTGATGGACAACAGTTTTCATGGGCGCACCCTGGCCACCCTCGCCGCCACCGGCAACCCCGCCGTGCATCGCGGCTTCGAGCCCCTGATGCCGGGCTTTGTGCGAGTGCCTTTCGACAACATCGAGGCGATTCGCCAGGTCGCGGCGCAGTCAGCCGATATCGTCGCGGTGCTCGTCGAGCCGGTGCAGGGTGAGGGGGGCGTGCACGCCGCCTCTGCCGGCTACCTGCAGGCCCTGCGCCAACTGTGTGATGAACACGACTGGCTGATGATGATCGATGAAGTGCAGACCGGGCTGGGCCGCACCGGTACCTGGTTTGGCTTTGAGCATGCGGGCATCGAGCCGGACGTCATTACCCTGGCCAAAGCGCTGGGCAACGGTTTCCCCATCGGCGCGTGCCTGGCGCGGGGCAAGGCCGCCGAGCTGTTTTCCCCCGGCCACCATGCGTCCACGTTCGGCGGTAACCCGCTGGCGTGCCGCGTGGGCTGCACAGTGCTCGACATCATGCAGCGCGATCACATCCCGCAACGCGCTGCCGCCTCGGGCCGTCGCTTGTTGGCGGCCTTGAAGCTGGCGCTGGGCAACCATCCTGAGGTGGTGTCCGTTCGCGGCATCGGCTTGATGATCGGCATTGAACTCAATGGCCCGTGCGCCGAACTGGTCGGCCGGGCCCGTGAAGAACAACGTCTGCTGATCACCGTCACACGGGGCACCACCGTGCGCCTGTTGCCGCCGCTGATCTGCGATGACGCACAGATCGACGACATCGCCGCGCGCATCACGCGCCTGCTGTCACCCGCCGCTTGAATTCTTGACCAAGGACACTTTGCACATGTACGACTCGACGCTGACCCTCAACGCTTTCGACCCTGAGCTGTATGAATCGATTCACAACGAAGAGCATCGCCAGGAAGACCATATCGAGCTGATCGCCTCGGAAAACTATGCCAGCCCGCTGGTGATGAAAACCCAGAGCACGGTGCTCACCAACAAGTACGCCGAAGGCTACCCCGGCAAGCGCTATTACAGCGGCTGCGAATACGTCGATGTGGCCGAGCGGCTGGCCATCAAGCGGGTCAAGGCCCTGTTCGACTGCGACTACGCCAACGTGCAACCCCATGCGGGCGCCCAGGCCAACGCGGCGGTCTTCCTGGCACTGATCAACCCCGGTGATACGGTGATGGGCATGAACTTGGCCCAGGGCGGTCACCTGACCCACGGCAACCCGGCCAACTTTTCGGGGCGTCACTACACCATCGTGCCTTACGGACTGGACCCGAAAACCGGCTTTCTTGACTATGACGAGATGGAGCGAATCGCACTGCAGACACGCCCCAAAATGTTGATCGGTGGTTTTTCCGCGTATTCGCGGTACAAGGACTGGGCACGCATGCGCAGCATTGCCGACAAGGTAGGGGCTATCTTCTGGGTCGATATGGCCCACGTCGCCGGGCTGGTCGCCGCGGGCGAATACCCGGACCCGCTTCCCCATGCGCATGTGGTCACCAGCACCACGCACAAAACCCTGCGCGGGCCACGCGGCGGTTTGATTTTGTCCAAGGGACAGGATGATGCCTTCTACAAAAAGCTCGACTCCGCTGTGTTTCCCGGCGTGCAGGGCGGGCCGCTGATGCACCAGATCGCGGCCAAGGCCGTGGCGTTCAAGGAAGCGCTTGCGCCGGAGTTCAGCATCTACCAGACCCAAGTGGTCATCAACGCCCGGGCCATGGCCGGGGTGTTGCAAAAGCGCGGGTACAAGATCGTCTCGGGCGGCACCGACAACCACATGATGCTGATCGACCTGTCCGACAAGCCCTACACCGGCAAGGAGGCCGACGCGGCCCTGAGCAGTGCCTATATCACCGCCAACAAAAACTCGGTGCCGAATGACCCGCGCTCACCGTTTGTGACATCCGGCCTTCGTATCGGTACCCCGGCGGTGACCACCCGCGGGTTTGGTGTGGAGGCCTGCGAGCAAGTGGCCGGCTGGTTGTGCGACGTACTGGACGCCCTGGAAAACGGAGGCAGCGACAAGGTCGGGCACCACGTGCGCGAACAGGTTGTCGCGCTGTGCCGTCGTTTTCCGGTCTATCGCTGAGTCTGGCCCGGCCATTGCCTGATCGGGTGGTGGCCGGGTGTTCAGCTGTTTTATCAGGCGATCCCCTTGGCCACACCCACGCGCCATTGACCAGGTAATTGCCCACAATCCGCGACTTGTACACTCGCGGATTGGGGTTCGCCAACGTGCGCGCATTACGCCACAACCGATCCAGTGCCTTGTTGCTCGCCGTGGCACTCGCCCCCAGCGCATCGAACAATGCCGTCGTCGCTGCCAACGTGGCGTCCACCACCGGATTCACCGCCAGGCACACTTCCAGCTCCGCCAATACCACCTGCGGGTCGTCGTCCGCATGGTCGATCACGTATTGCGCGGTGCGCTCCAAGCGCTGCGCAGCCTGCTGGGCGATGGCCTGGGCGGCGTATGCCTGGCTGGCGACTTCGCCGATCACTTGCAGCAGTTGCACGCAGAAGAAAGAAAATCACGGTCGAATCACTGACGCGGTATCGATCCGCGAACGCCCAGCCGCGGCTAAGGATCGGGCGGTTCCAGGTCATTGGGAGGGTGACCTGCTGTGCGGAAGCAGGAACAGCCAAATTGCCACTCTTGTTGAGCGTCATACCCGCTACGTAATGCTGGTGAAGTTGGTCGGTAAGGATAGCGAGACGGTCATCAGCGCCCTGATAGAGAACGCCCGCAACTTACCCCAAGAACTCTACAAATCGCTGACGTGGGATCGCGGCAAAGAGATGGCTGACCATAAGCGCTTTACGGTGGCTACCGACATCAAGGTCTACTTCTGCGATCCTCATCGTCCTTGGCAACGGGGATCGAATGAGAACACCAACGGGTTGTTAAGGCAGTATTTCCCGAAAGGAACCGACCTTGCGGATCACTCGCAAGCCACGCTCAATGAAGTCGCAAGGCAGCTAAATAGCCGCCCTCGGAAAACACTAGACTACGAAACACCGGCAGAACGATTTAGCCAATCTGTTGCGTCGACCGGTTGAATCCACAGCCAAAAGCGGTCTTTCACGACGGCCATTTAAGACGTGCGGACGACCCATCAATGCCAGAGCTCACGATTGTTCCAGTAAGGCAAACCATCTATTGATAGTGCACCCAAAAATGTTTTGGTCACTTCAACATCACAAGTACCCGGAAATATCAGCTTACGCCTCCGCTTACATCCGGTGATGTTCCAGCAAGAAGTCCACGAACAATCGCACCCGCGCCGGCATTGTCGCCCCGCCGACGAACACCGCATGAATCGGTTCCTGGTCGCCGGGATTCCAGGCTTCGAGCAGCGGTATCAGTTGGCCGCGCTGCAGATCCTCGCTCACGCTGAA
The DNA here is from genome assembly GCF_056402055.1 of Pseudomonas sp. P4_C4. Taxonomy (NCBI): domain Bacteria; kingdom Pseudomonadati; phylum Pseudomonadota; class Gammaproteobacteria; order Pseudomonadales; family Pseudomonadaceae; genus Pseudomonas; species Pseudomonas sp. P4_C4. Next base: position 34,909 of record NZ_JBFUID010000044.1, read on the forward strand.
TTCGCCAATGCGCGCAATGCCGGCACCTACTCTCGCGAGTTGTGCCAGTGCTTCACCACTGCTGCATTCGATGTTGCCGTTGACCTTCAGGGAGAACTCTCTTCCGTCGCGGATGAACGGCCAGTTCGGTTCGGCACGCCGGAAGTTGAAGCGTAGGCAGTTGTGCCTTAGCAAGTCTTCCGGTTCCTGGGGAGTGCCGTGCCGCTGCAGATACTCGGGAGATGCCACCACTACCTGGCCGGTGTCGCCGATCCTGCGCGCGGTCAGCGGGCTGTCTGGCAGATGACCAAAGCGCACCGCCACGTCCGCCTGGCCACCGAGAATGTCGACCACTTCGTCGCCGAGCGTGAGGTCGACGACGATGTTCGGGTAACGAGCGCTGAATGCTGCCACCAAAGGAACGATGGCCAGCCGTCCATGGCCAAGGGCGGCGCTAACCCGCAATCGGCCCTTCGGTACGCCCTGATCGGCAATGGCTTCTTCAACCTCGTCCATGTCGGCCAAGATACGCCGGGCACCCCGCAGGAAAGCTTCGCCCTCGGCGGTGAAGGTGATCGCTCGTGTGGTGCGCAACAGCAGGCGGGTGCCAAGACGTTGTTCGGCCCGTGCGATGATGCGACTGACCGCCGAGGGTGTCAGCCCCAATGCACGCGCGGCGGCCGACAGGCTGCCTTCCTGCGCCACGGTGGCGAACACGCTCATTTCACCTGACCTGCCATTGAAGTCCACTTGTGCCCCTTACGCAAAGGTGATTGCCGAAAATGCTATCTACCGCCTCATAAGGTTGGATCGTAGCATTGGCGGCATAGATAAGGAGCCTTCCATGCGTATCAATCCACCACTTGTCGCACTCGCCATCGGTGCCTTTGGCATCGGCGTTACTGAGTTTGCCCCCATGGGCATGTTGCCGGGAATCGCTGCGGATCTGGGCGTTTCCATTCCCGCCGCAGGTCTGTTGGTCAGTGCTTACGCCTTGGGCGTACTGCTCGGCGCGCCGCTGATGACCCTGACCACCGGCAAGATTCCCCGGCGATATCTGTTGATCGGACTCATGGCGATTTTCACCCTGGGTAACCTGATGTCAGCCCTGGCTACCGATTACTACAGCCTCATGTTCGCCAGGGTGGTGACCTCGCTCAACCACGGTGCGTTCTTTGGCGTCGGCTCCATCGTCGCCGCTAGCGTGGTCGCGCCGGAGAAACGTGCCGGGGCGGTTGCGGCAATGTTCATGGGCCTGACCCTGGCGACCATCGGCGGTGTGCCGCTGGCCGCCTGGTTTGGCGAACTGTTCGGCTGGCGTACCGCATTCGGGGGTATTACCGGTCTTGGCGTAGTAGCTATGGCCGCGTTGTGGTTCGCCCTGCCCAATCTGCCGGCGCCGCAGGGCGTGGGTGTACTTGCCGAGATACGGGTACTGGGCCGAGGCCCGGTGCTGGGAGCATTGGCCCTGACCGTAGTCGGCTCGGGTGCAATGTTTACCGTCTTCACCTACATCGCGCCGATCCTCAGCAGCGAGGCCCATGCGTCCACCGCCTACATCACCGCCATGCTGGTGCTGTTCGGTGTGGGGTTGACGCTGGGCAACATGTGGGGCGGCAAGGCCGCCGACCGCTCGATAGATCGCACCCTGATCGTTTCGCTGAGCGTGCTGATTCTCGTCTTGCTGGCGTTCACCGTACTGATGCGTTGGCCGCTGCCGGCCGCCGTTGCCATCCTGATATGGGGTATCGCCAGCTTCGCCCTGGTGCCGCCGCTACAGATGCGCGTCATGGAAGCAGCGAAGGACGCGCCCAATCTTGCCTCTGCGGTGAACATTGGCGCCTTCAATTTTGGCAACGCGATTGGCGCAGCGCTGGGCGGAGCGGTGATCAACGCTGGTCTGGGTTATCCGGCGATTTCCCTGGCCGGAGCGGCGATGGCTGCTCTGGGGCTGCTGATGGTGTTGGCTTATGCCTGGCGTTCCAGAACGATTGAAGCAGCAGTGGTGTGACGAAGATGGGGGGGAGTGGTTCGTTACCATCGATGAGTGGCGGCAAGTAGTAGAATTGCTGCCCTTGGCGAGGGGCGGCAATCGGTCAATTTTAGCCATTGCTGACCGGCAGCTTTGGGTCGGATAGCGACCACCAGCCATTGTGACTGATCCACCCTTGTCCTCCCCCTCAACGTGGAGGACGAGCCATGAACACTATTGCTAGATACAGCCATCAGCCTTGGAACAAGGGAAAGCTTGTCGGGCAGAAAGCTCCGCTTCGAGTCAGAGATATCTGGGCCATCCGCGTGAGACTTCAGCTTGCTGAGAAGACACGTGATTTGGCGCTTTTCAACTTGGCCATCGATAGCAAGCTGCGTGCCTGCGACTTAACCAAGTTGCGAGTCCGAGACATTGCCCATGGGGAGCATGTGTCGTCACGGGCCATCGTGATGCAGCAGAAAACTCAGCACCCAGTGCAATTTGAAATTACTGAGCAAACCCGAACGGTTCTGGAGGCGTGGATGCATCAGGCGCATCTCCGCAGCGAGGACTGCTTGTTCCCGAGCCGGTTGCACGCCTCAGAGCATCTATCCACCAGGCAATACGCTCGAATAGTCAAAGCGTGGGTGACAGCCATTGGCCTTGACCCAACCATGTACGGTACCCACACGCTACGGAGAACCAAGGCATCGTTGATCTATCGCAGGACGAAGAACCTGAGAGCTGTCCAACTCCTGCTTGGTCATACGAAGCTTGAAAGCACTGTCAGATACCTGGGAATCGAGGTCGATGATGCCCTGGAAATGGCAGAACAAACGGAGGTCTGATCATCCATAGTGACGGTCGATGCTAGACCGTCGCTATCCGACCCATAGCTGTCATAGGCCCATCACCTCAGTGATTCGTTATTTTCCATCCTTATCGCTCGAATTGAACCCTTGGGTACCTTCGATTATTTCGTCATCGTGAAACTAAACGCCTGTTCTTGCAGGCTCGTTTTGATCAAGGCGGCCAATTGTCGGGTGGCCGGTGTAATGTCGTCGCCTCCGCTGTGAAGCACATAGCCAAGGCTTGGAACGGAGGGTAAGCCAGAAACTACACTGAGATGGCCCGGCAGCCCAACGCGGGTACGCAGCGTCAGGCCCAATCCGGCGGCGACGGCTGCCCAGATACCACCGACGCTGGGGCTGGTCAGGGCGACTCGCCAAGGTATTTGCGCGGCATCCAACGCTTGAGTGGCGGTGCTGCGCAATACGCAAGGCGCGTCGAACAGGATCAATGGCAACGGGGAGCCATCAAGGGTAGTCAGTAATGGCGTATCGCGGGCTCCGATCCAGTGCATCTGTGTTTCGCCCAGACGCGTGGCATAGGGCGACACGTGTCCGGTGTCCCAGGTCAGGACCAAGTCAAGATCAGCGCTCTCGACCAGTGCAAGCAATTCGGCGTTACGGGCGATCCGGACTTCGAGATTCACCCTCGGGTATGTCTGGACGAAGCGTCGCAGAATATCGCTCAGGAAATGTTCCCCAAAGTCCTCCTGAAGCCCGAAGCGTATAGTCCCGGCGGTCTGGCTTTCATGCAGGGTCTGGAAAATGCCGTCGTTCAGCTCCAGCAGGCGGCGGGCATGGCTGAGCAACGTTTCTCCCGTGGGGGTCAAGATCAGTCCGCGACCGGACTTGGTCAGGACCGGCGCACCGACCTGCTCCTCGAGTTTTTTCAGTTGAGCGCTGACGGCAGACGTTGACCTACCGAGACGATCCGCCGCTTTGGCAAAACTGTTGAACTCCACGCCAGCGACGAAGGTGCGCAATACGTCGAGGTCGAAGGTTGGGCGGCGCATTCAATAGTCCACTAATTCAGGATGGTGACCGCCATTAAATCTGATATTCGGAAGTGTTGCGACTTGATAGTTTTCCCCCGTCAATTGGGACATCAGGGGAAAACATCATGAGTGCATCGAGAGGCGCGGGGCGGGAGCAGCAGGGAAAATACCCGCAGAAGTTTGCCGAACTGACCGATAGCGTCCTGTTTGGCGACATGTGGACGCGTCCACAATTGAAGCCCCGTGAGCGCAGTGTGGCGACAGTGGCCGCGTTAGTGGCGATGTACCGACTTGAGCAGCTGCCATTCCATTTGCAGCGCGCACTGGACAGCGGCTTGAGTGCCGACGAACTGACCGAAGTCATCACCCACCTGGCGTTTTATTCCGGTTGGCCAACCGCTGCCTCGGCGCTGAATTTGCTCAGTAAGCTTCAGGTTTGTCTTCCAGAACATCAGGAGTAATCGTTGATGCCGTTTGCACGAATTTCACTGCACCGTGGGAAGTCGGCCGCGTATCTACAGGCATTGTCAGAAGGTTTGCACGATGCCTTGGTCGAGAGCTTCGAAGTGCCCAAGGCAGATCGGTTCCAGGCCATTCACCAACATGAGGTTGGCGAGCTAATATTCGATCCTCACTACCTGGGAGGGCCACGCAGCCATGACTTTGTGCTCATCGCAATTACCGCAGGCCGTCCTCGAAGTGTCGAGACCAAACAGCGTTTTTACCGCGACCTGGTCGAGAAATTGGGGCGGGCGACGGGACTGAATGCGGAAGATGTCATGATGGTGATTACCACGACGGCCGGTGATGAGTGGTCGTTTGGAGGTGGGCGCGGTAACTAGCGGGCACAATCACGGGATCTGCGAGCGAAAGAGGGTCTTTGAATTCCCGGAGATTCCGTGATTCCAACAAATGGCGGAAAATTACCAGTCGTTGACTTGTCCGCCACTGTGGGTATTGGTGATCGGTTCCTAAAATGGGCCAATCTCAACCGTTGGATGCCTTCAACATGACTAGCCTGATTCGTAAAATACCTGCCGCCACTCCTTCAGAGGCCCTGGTGCATTTTAGCCGGCGCTTGGCCTTCGAGACCGATTGCTCCGACGTCCATTACAGCCAGCAGCAGAGTCAGGTTGATTACGTCCTGGTCGACGTGAGGGGGCAAGAAGCTTTCCGTGCCGGGCATGTACCGGGGGCGATCAATATTGCGACCCGTGACATGACTTCCCAACGCATGGGCGAGTTTGCCCACGATACTTTGTTCGTCGTCTATTGCGCCGGGCCACACTGCAACGGTGTACATCGCGCAGCAACACGTCTCGCGAGCCTCGGTTATGCGGTCAAGGAAATGATTGGCGGAGTGACTGGCTGGCTCGATGAAGGTCTGCCGCTTACCGGTGATGCAACCGCGTCACACTCGGCTACTTCCGCTATTTCGTGTGCATGTTGAGGCCGTCCTGCAAGGTACGTCCGGCCCTGCCGGCTGACGTCCCCGTGTTAATCGAGCTCATGTCCGCGTTGGCTGAATTCGAAGGCTATCTGGAGGAATTTCGTGTCACTGAAGCTGAACTGCTGGCTCGGGCATTTGGCGAAGCCGCGCAGTGTCAGGTATTCGTTGCCGAGCTGGAAGGGGGGCTGGCTGGCTACGCGGTGGTGATTGAAGTCGCCTTCACCTTCGACCTACGTCCGACTGCGTTACTCAAGGAGCTTTACATCGAGCCCGACTCGCGCAGTGATGGCATTGGCAAGGCGCTGATGACATGCATCGCACGCTGGGCGCTATTCAGGGGAATGGGGCGTCTTAAGTGGGACGTGTTGGCGGGTAACAAGAACGCTGAACGGTTTTACCAGAGACTTGGAGGCGAGCCGGATCGAAAATGGACGGCTTATCACATGGGCCATGAAAATCTTGAACGCTTGGCGATGAACGACGGCCACGACACCCTTGAAAATGAATCGGCCTGACAGGCCCGCTCCGACAACCCAACATTTGCAAGCGAGACATCATGGTCACTTGTTACCTGAAATACGTCCTCGATCCCTATAAAGTTAAAGAGTTCGAGCATTACGCCAAACTGTGGATTCCCTTAATGAACCGATTGGGTGGCGAGTATCACGGCTATTTTCTGCCGTCCGAAGGTGCCAATAATATTGCCTTGGCACTCTTCACTTTTCCTGACTTTGCCGCGTACGAGGCCTACCGGGAAACGTCCATGTCCGACCCGGACTGCCTCGCTGCCTTCCAGTTTGCGGAAGATACCCGATGCATCATTAGCTATGAGCGCTCGTTCTTCAGGCCTCTCTTTACTGGACTGACAAATTCATAGAGCACGAGCGACTCCTTTTGGCCGAGAGTCGCCTCTGGCCACGTGCAGAAATCAGTCAGAAGTGAACGCTTGGCGCCGGTACCTACGGCCAGATTCGACCCAAGACGTCCTGATGTATCAGACATAAAACCGTAGGGTCACCTCACAGCCGCAGCCGTAAGGTTTCAAACAGCGTGCGGTCTTCCTTTTTGGCCGAGCGCGCATGGCGCCGAATGACCTGCAACAGGCATTCGGTGAAGCAGACCGCCGGATTGCTCAGTGCGCCATTGCGGCGCGTCACGATGCTCAGCTGTCGGGGCTCGAACTGCTCGGTCAGCCCCAGGGATACCACACGCCCCAGAAATGGCGGGGCTGTGCTCACGATGGACGGCCCCCAGGTGCACATGTCGGCCCGCTCGACCATCATCTGCAAAATGGCCAGTGAATGAGCACGCACGATTCGATTCTCATCAATCTGCGCGCCGTGTTTCCAGAACAGTTCCTGCATCAGCCCGTCGTGCCCGTCCGGCGCGTAGTTCAGGGTCCAGTTTTCTTCCAGTAACTCGTGGATCGATCGCGCATGCTGTCGGGCGTGACCCTCGCGGACCAGCACCGAGGTCTGGTAATCGAGCAAGGTTTCGCAGGCGAATTCCTGGGTCGATTGTGTGGGATGGAGTTGGCCAATCGCGAAGTCCATGCTGCCGTCGCGCAGCAGCGGTTGGGCAACGGCCATCAGGCTTTCGAACAGTTCCAGCTTGATTTGTGGCATCCGTTCGCGAAAAGCCAACACGACTTCAGGCAGGAAGGTCAGGGCAACCCAAGGGGTGATCCCGACGCAGAGCCGGCCTTGAGCCTTGCCACGCATGTGATCAAGCTCGGTCTGTGCGTGCTCCAGTTGCTTGATCACCAGCCGGGCGTGAGTCAGCAGCACTTTGCCATATTCGGTGAAGTTCAGACCGCTGGCGGTTCGGGTAAACAGCGGTAGCTGCTGGCTGGTTTCCAACTCGCGCAGTGCTTTGGTCACAGCGGCCTGGGAAATCTCCAGCGAACGCGCGGCCGCGCGGATACTGCCGGTTTCGGCGCTGGCAATCAGCGCCTGTAATTGATGCAGTTTCATCTGCTCACCCTGGTGACAACTAATGGTTGTCATCATAACCAAACTGCGCCTCCCCAGCCCAGCGCCCGTTCCCTAAGATCGACCCCAACAGCGCTTTCGCTGCCGCACAGCCCCTGTCGAAGGAGAACACCCATGAATGCCGGCCTGGTCCTGCCTGGTATTGCCGCGATGCAAGATGAAATGATCGCGATACGTCACAGTATTCACGCGCACCCTGAACTGGGTTTTGAAGAATTCGCCACCAGTGAGCTGGTTGCAGCGTGTTTGACTCAGTGGGGCTTTGAGGTCAGCACTGGGGTGGGCAAGACCGGGGTCGTTGCCACTCTGAAAAATGGCGAGGGTCGGTCCATTGGCTTGCGCGCTGACATGGATGCGTTGCCGATACAGGAAACCTCCGGTTTGCCTTATGCCAGCCGGCTCGACGGAGTCATGCATGCCTGCGGTCACGACGGACATACAGCAGTCCTGCTGGCAGCCGGTCAGTACCTGGCCCGGACACGGGCGTTCAATGGCACCGTGCACCTGATTTTCCAACCGGCGGAAGAAGGGCTGGGCGGTGCCAGGAAAATGCTCGAGGAAGGGCTGCTCGAACGGTTTCCGTGCGACGCGATCTTCGCCATGCATAACGTGCCGGGTTATCCCGTCGGGCATTTGGGGTTTTACAGCGGACCGTTCATGGCGTCCGCCGACACGGTGAACATCAAAATCATCGGCAATGGTGGCCATGGCGCGGTGCCGCACAAAGCCGTCGACCCGGTGGTGGTCGGTGCCTCGATCGTGATGGCCCTGCAAAGTATCGTCTCGCGCAACGTCAACCCGCAGGAGATGGCGATTATCACGGTGGGCTCCCTGCATGCCGGGAGCGCCTCGAATGTCATCCCGTCCAGCGCCGACCTGAGCCTGAGCGTACGCGCCCTGACCCCCGAGATTCGCCACTTGCTGGAGGTCAGAATCACTGAGTTGGTCAAGGGCCAGGCCGAGAGTTTTGGCGCCCGGGTCCACATCGATTACCAGCATTGCCATCCGGTGTTGATCAACGATCCCGAACAGACAGCATTTGCCCATGAAGTCGCCCGCGACTGGTTGGGAGAGGAACACCTGATCGATGACTTGCGGCCGTTCACGGCCAGTGAGGACTTTGCTTTTGTCCTGGAAAAATGCCCCGGCAGCTATCTGGTGATCGGCAACGGTGAGGGAGAAGGCGGGTGCCTGCTACACAACCCCGGCTACGACTTTAATGACGGCTGCCTGCCGGTGGGCGCGAGCTATTGGGTCAAGCTGGTCGAACGTTTTCTGTGTTGAGACGGCGCATTTTCGCCCGTTGTGCCGGTAAAAAATCTGCGGCCTGAAGAGGAATAAAAATGAACAAGATGATTGCAGCCGTTTCCCTGGTGTTCCTGACGGTCTCGAGCCTGGCGGGGGCGGCCGACTGGTCTGGCAAAGTGTTGAAGCTGGGGGTGGACCCGACGTATCCACCGCTGGAATACAAGAACCAGGATGGCACGCTGACCGGCTTCGGGGTCGACATCGCCGAGGCGTTGTGCGCCGAACTGAAAGCCCGATGTGTCTGGGTGGAAAGCAGCTGGGACGGGATGATCCCGGGACTGCTGGCGCGCAAGTTCGATGCGGTGGCGTCTTCGATGACCATCACACCCAAACGCCTGGAGCAGATTGCGTTTACCGACAAGGTGTCCAATGCACCGGCACGGTTAGTGGTCAAACGTGGATCGGGATTACAGCCGACCCTCGAATCGCTCAAGGGCAAGCGCATTGGTGTGGAGCAGGGCTCGACCCAGGAGTCCTATGCCAAAGCGGTTTGGGGTTCCAAAGGCGTGGACGTTCTTTCCTATCAGAATCAGGACCAGGTGTACGCCGACCTGGTCGTGGGGCGACTTGATGCCTCGTTGCAGGGTTCCATTCAAGCCAGTTACGGCTTCTTGAAAACAGCGGCGGGTAAGGACTATGAATTTGCCGGTGCCACTCTGGATGACCCGGGCTTCTTCGGCGTCGGTGATGGCCTTGGTCTGCGCAAGGACGATGTCGCGTTGCGCGAAGATTTGAACAAAGCCCTGGCAACCATTCTCGCCAACGGTACTTACGCGCGGATCAACAACAAGTACTTCGATTTTGACGTCTACGGCGCCCAGTAACGCGTCGTCGTTAGCTTGAACAGGGCGCTCGTTCGAGCGCTCTATTGCCCCCCCCTTCACCTCACCCTGACAAGAACAAGGAGAGTGAGATGCTTCTGGAAGGTTTTGGCCCGCAGATTCTGCTGGGCACCCTGGCGACCATCAAACTGGCGCTTTGTTCATTGCTGATCGCCGTCCTGGCCGGGCTGATGGGCGCCAGTTCCAGGTTGTCGTCCAATCGTTTGTTGCGCACGCTGGCCACGGCTTACACGACCGTGATCCGCAGCATGCCGGACCTGGTGATCATGTTGCTGCTGTTCTTCAGCCTGCAGATGCTGCTCAACCGGATGACCGATTGGCTGGGCATCGCCCAAATAGATATCGACCCGTTTCTGGCCGGTGTCGTGACGCTGGCATTCATTTACGGGGCCTACTTTACCGAGACATTCCGCGGCGCCTTCCAGGCAGTCCCGACGGGGCAGATCGAAGCCGCGAGGGCCTACGGCATGACCCACGGGCAGACCTTTCGCAAAATCCTGTTCCCGCAAATGTTGCGCCATGCGCTACCCGGCATTGGCAACAACTTGCAGGTGTTGATCAAATCGACTGCGCTGGTATCGATCATCGGCCTGACAGATGTGGTCAAGGCCACGCAGGATGCGGGCAAGGGCTCGATGCAGTTCTTTTACTTCACCCTGGTCGGCGGCCTGATCTACCTCGCCATTACCACGGTAGCCAATGGTGTGTTGATGTGGCTGGAGCACCGCTACTCGGTCGGTGTCAGGAAGGCTGCGTTATGAACGGCATTCTTCAAGACTACTGGCAGGCTTACCTGTGGAGTGACGGGCCATACTTTTCCGGGTTGGCGGTGACGTTGTGGCTGCTCATACTTTCGGTGGTGATGGGTTTTGTGCTCGCGGTACCGTTGTCGATTGCCCGCGTCAGCCGCAACCCGCTGCTGCGCCTGCCGGTCTGGTGTTACACCTACGTGTTTCGTGGCACCCCGTTGTACATCCAGTTGCTGTTCTTTTACACCGGGGTGTACAGCTTGCATGTGGTGCGGTCCCAGGATTTTCTCAACGCTTTTTTCCGTGACGGCTTCAACTGCACGGTGCTGGCTTTCGGGCTCAATACCTGTGCCTACATGACCGAGATTTTTGCTGGCGCCATCAGGGCGACCGCCCACGGAGAAGTCGAGGCCGCCAGTGCCTACGGAATGAGCCGGTTCACGCTTTATCGGCGGATTATTCTGCCGTCGGCATTGCGCCGCGCGCTGCCGTTTTTCAGCAATGAAGTGATTCTGATGCTGCATTCCACCTCGGTGGCCTTTACCGCCACGGTGCCCGATTTGCTGAAGATCGCCCGGGATGTCAACTCGGCGACCTATGCATCCTTTACCGCCTTTGGCATTGCCGGGGTGTTGTACGCCACCAGTGCTTTTTTCCTGATCTGGCTGTTTCGACGCGGCGAGCTGCATTGGCTGGCCTACCTCAAACCGCGGACGCACTGACCCCTATCGGACTTGCTCGAATGTATAAATTGATCGTTGAAGATGTCCATAAAAACTACGGCAACCATGAAGTGTTGAAAGGGGTTTCGCTCAAGGCCAGGGCGGGTGATGTGATCAGCATCATCGGCTCCTCCGGGTCCGGGAAAAGTACCTTCTTGCGTTGTATCAACCATCTGGAACAACCGTCGGCCGGGCGCATTGTTGTCAATGACGAAGAGTTGCTCACCCGCAGAAACTCAAGGGGTGAGTTGTGTGTGGTTAACCCCGGGCAGTTACGGAGCCTGCGCAGCCGGTTGTCGATGGTGTTTCAGCACTTCAATTTGTGGAGCCACATGTCCGTGCTGGAAAACATCATCGAGTGCCCGATGAGCGTGCTCGGTATCAGTCGGGCGCAGGCACTGGAGCGGGCGCGTCATTACCTTGCCAAGGTGGGGCTGCCACAAAAAGTCGAGGGCCAGTACCCGGTGCATTTGTCCGGCGGCCAGCAACAGCGGGTGGCCATTGCACGTGCGTTGGCCATGGAGCCTGAGGTGATGCTGTTCGACGAACCGACTTCAGCCCTTGACCCTGAACTCGTGGGCGAGGTGCTCAAGGTCATGCAGCAACTGGCCGAAGAGGGCAGGACGATGGTGGTCGTCACCCACGAAATGGCGTTTGCCAGGCAGGTGTCGAACCACGTCATGTTTCTGCATCAGGGGCGGGTGGAGGAGTCGGGAGCGCCAGGCACGCTGCTGGAACAGCCTCAAAGCGAGCGGTTGCAGCAGTTCCTGGCCGGGAGTCTCAAGTAGTTAAATTTCGATTTTCCAGGCGTGAAGGATAATTTCGAATACTAACGCCAGCAGAGCAATCGACCGACCGCATCTGGCCGATCTGTGCCTATCGCCACTGTCAGCTTCACGCCCTGAGGAAGTCAGTCAACCTAAATCGAGGTTCTTCAGCAGCGGTGAACCGCGCTTCCTCTGCGCCGACCAATAAAGTCGCTGATAGCACCGGAAAATATCTTGACGAGCATGGCGGTCGATTCAGCAATACCCTCGATCACGCCGACGGCCAACGCACTCGCACCCAATGTAGTGACCAAAAACACAGGCAGTAAACTGTGCACCAGCTCGGATGATAGATCCATGAATAGGCTGACAAAGCCAAGAGCCCAAATCGTGCGCGGAATACGAAAAAGCTCAGCTTTGGTGTTTGAACTTCCGCTACTCATATTTTCATCCTGTACTCATCGGCATCAAGGAGAGACTGAGGAAACGGTTCAGTCGTGCATGCAGGCGAACCAAGTTTCCGCCAGAGCGGCAAAAATCAATGGAGCTGCCGTTGCCTCTGTAGTTCCCTCTTCAGCCAGGTGCGTGCCGGTTGTGCGCCCTCTGGACATCGCACCTCATAGGCGCGGCCAGTCATACTGCTTCTGGTGGCAGCAAGATCGATGAAGTCTTCTGCGCTGTTCACCATATTCTTGCCTTCGAGATAATTCAGCTTCTTCTCCAGATGCGCCCGAGCCCGGGGACCTGGGAATGCGTCCCCGTTACGCACGAACTGACATTCACTATGCTCGACAAAGTCCAGCAAGCCCTTTATCTCTTGTGTGGCTTGATGTGTGGCTTGAGCCTGCACATTGGTTACGATTGCGATAAGGCTGATACCAGCGGCCATCATCAATTGGCTGATGGGCCTGGCCGCTGCTCCTATCCACATCTGCATGCGCATCCGCATGATTCATCCTCGTCCTGAAAGTGGCTGGTTTCTGCCTGTCGCCAAGGGCCAGAACTGGCCAAAAGCATACACTTTTCAGCCCTGATGAAGTCGGTGCCTCACAATACCCTGTGACTTGATGGAGCGCAGATGTTGCGCAAATTGTCTATCCTGAACTCGCACGCTGAACACTTGCATTGAAGAATATGAAATACCCCTAGGCCGTAGCAATTAGCGTCCTTTAGCTCAACGTTAGGGTTCGGAGAGTCAGCAATGAGCAATCAAAACATGCCAAATCAGACTACTCCAGAGAAACCTACCCACACACCCAATGACGGAAACGTAATTGTTTCTGAATCCGCTTACACCCCGAACGCAGTTCATTTAAAGGTCCGCTTACGGAATATAGCGTTGTCAGTCACCCTCCTGATCTATGGAACATTTGGAGTGGTCACCGACAACTTTATGATTCCCACCAAGCGCGGGGTATTAACACTGTATGGCTACCCAGCATGGATCATGTATGGAGCGCTGCTGTGTCTGGTGGCTAACCTGACTGCGGTGATCATTGATCATTACGACACGCGAAACAATGAAGGAAGGTACAAAAAGTTTGAAGCGTTTGTGCGAAAATTTGGATGGATACTGTTTGGTCTTGCATTGATTCTAAGTCTCGTGAAACACGCCAAAGATTACGTATGTGAGGATAGAGTAATCCTACAAGCGACCAGCGAAAAAGTTGGACTTACTGCAATCGCATACAATCGCTACTGCGCCTTGCATGATCCACTCAATGCAATCGAACCGCTACTACAAATTTCTATTATTCCTGCAGCTTCTATTCTTCCGGAAAAGTTTAAAATTGCCGCAAGCATGAATTTGACAGATATTGTTCGCATGTACTGGAATGGCAATAAATTGACCCTTGAGTACCGCCCGCGTCAAGATAAAAAAGGCAAGAAAGCTCTTCCAGTAGTCTACAGTGACTCACCCGTTCCGGTTGAGCTTATTAACGTGAGCCCTAACCCGGTGGTGCAGGGGACGCGCCGCGATAAAGCTGCACAGAAACCCGGACCTTGAACGTTATTGAATGATCGTTTTTTTGCCGTTTTCTACCTGGTGCAACGGGCTTCTATGGGTTGGTTTCAGCCGGTCGTGGAAGACAGTAATCGGCCGATTCTGTTGAAAAAGTCGGCCATGGTTTGCGCATCAGAAAAGTACGCGTCCTAGATTGAAATCTTTACTTTTGGCAGTGGCTTCCGGACTCTGATTTCACCTGGCAGCGTGCAAAAAAGGCGTTTTCACCAGTCAATGATCAGGCAGTTTGGGCAAAGCGACTTTTTCAACAGAATCGGCCAGAAGGAGACATTCGTTTGCGTCGGGATGCCCCCTATCCAGTCGTCAGGCATTAAGCACTGTTGAGATGGTCGCATATGAGCTCGATGAACCGCTGGGTCTTCGCAGGAAGCAGCCGTGTTTCGGTCAGTGCGTAGACCGAGATGCGAGTGCGACTACGACGAGATGTGCCACATCGTCGAAGGCACCGTGCGCCTGACCGATGCGGACGGCGTGGCGAAGACCTTCGGGCCGGGGGATTCGTTCGTGGTGGCGGCGGAGTTCAGGGGAACCTGGGAAAACATCACGCCGGTGCGCAAGGTGAATTTCATTCTCGGATGAGTTCGGCCCGGGCGGATAACGATGACAACTTTGCCGTCGCCTACCTGGGCCTGTCCCGCACCGGCTCCGGGTCCGTCACCCGCGGATCGGACTTGCGCCCGGCCCTGGCAAGCCGGGACGACGCGTCGTGCGAGCAACCAGGCCTGCGCTTCGCCTGGGAACGCCGGCAGCCCGTACGTCAACGCAAGATCCAAGGCCGGTTACAAGGGGTATAACTATTAGAACAACAGGCGGGTCACCCAGAATAGGCCCTCCAAAGGCAGCGTCCGGGCCAGGCGCTCCAGGCCTGATCGACGCCTGCGGCGCGGAGCGATGTGATGAGTTCCAGAGCATGGCGATGGGCTCGCAAGAGCCTTATTGGCTGCATCGAGCTGGCCTTGCTGGTCGTTCCACTGTGCGCCAGCGCCATGTTCAAGTGCCAAGCCAGGGACGGAGCCATCAGCTACACCAGCCAAGCCATCGCCAGCGCCCGCTGCACTCGCCTGAATGGCATGGCGGGCGCTGGTGTCGGCGCCAAGGCAATGGCCCTGCCACGGCTTGTGCGGGACGACAACCCGGGCGCGGTGCGGATTCGGGTGTACACCTTTATCCACAAGGGTATTCGTCAATATGTGAGCCGGCGCCCCGTCGGGATCTCCGCACGGGTCGATGTCCTTGAGCTCTATTACATCAAGGGCTGCTATCTGTGCATGGCGCCGAAGGATTTCAAGGTCGCCTCACTGCGCCTGGACACCCATTCCTATCGGCGGGAGATCGAAGCCGCTTCGGGTCATTATGGTGTCGACAGGGCGCTGGTCCGCGCAGTGATACATGCCGAATCGGCGTTTCGCCCCAACGCCATTTCCGAAGCCGGCGCCCAGGGGCTGATGCAGTTGATGCCCGCCACCGCCGAGCGCTTCGCCGTGGACGATCCGTTCGACGCACGACAGAACATTCGTGGCGGCGTGCGCTACCTGGCCTGGCTGCTCAAGCGCTTCAACGGCAACCAGGTGCTGGCGTTGGCAGGTTACAACGCCGGCGAAGCGTCCGTGGTCGAGTACAACGGGGTGCCTCCCTACGCCGAGACGCAATCCTACGTCACCCTCGTGCGGTCCTTGACCGAACGCTATCGCAACCATCGCTAGTACCGTAGGGCGCATAACCCGGAATAGGTAATACGCCGGCCTCTCCACGGCGGATAACGCTGGCGCGTTATCCGCCCTACGAAAGCAATCAGGTTCCGCGCTCGATCAATACGCCGGGTGGGGAATGGCTCAACCGAACTTCCACTCTCACCGATAGCTATCGACCCATAACGGTCATTTGTCCGCCGACGATGGAAGCTCTAGCTCCGAGCTACAGCTTGAAATGCTGGCATTCTGGAAATTTTACAACCAGGTAAGTTGTCAATTTTTTTGTAGCAAGAGGGCCTCAATGAGGCCCTCATCGCCAAAACCTGGTTGTACTCAGTTCGCCTTTATTGGCACCGTCACGGTTTTGCCGAAGGCCGATTTGATGGTCGCTGTCGGGTTAGGCGACGGGCCACTGCCGACGGTCGTCACCGCTATCTGCCAACGTGCGCCTGTCGCCGTAGGCGTCAGGGTGGCGGTGCCAAGGTTCGCCGTACCGGTTGCGACCGTGGCAGTCGCCGTGATGGTATTGCCCGTGCCACGCGAGGTGGTGCCGGACAGGACCCAGTAGTAGCGGCTGTTGCTGCGGGCGGTGACGGTAGTGCTGGTGACGATCAGATTCTCGTTGACCGCTGCCGAGACCGCCACGGACACCGTCGCCGGTGCCGATTCCGCACCCTTGGCGTCGGCGGCCCTATAGGTAAAGGTCGCGGTGAACGGCGCGGGGACTGTGGCCGGTGGTGTGTAGGTCACGCGCGTACCATCGGTGCTGACCACGCCCTTGCCGGAGTCCGGTTGCTCCAGCCCCACCACTTTAAGTGGCACGTTACCGTCAGGGTCGCTGTCGTTGGCCAGGACGTTGATGATCACCGGTTGGCCGGTGTTGCTGATGGCGCTGTCGGCGTTGGCGATCGGTTTTTGGTTATCGCCGTCCTCGACATGTTTATCGCCAGTGCGGAAAGTCGGCAGCGCAGCAGAATTGACGTAGGTGACGCCATCCCAGCCAGGCAGGGGTGTTGGCATCAACTGAAACTGGCCGGGGTGCTCGACATCCCAACGCAGCAGCATGGACGTGTCCTCGTGCTGAGTGTTGTGGCAATGCTCCATGTAGGTCCCGGCAAATTCACGGAAGCGGATCGCAATGTCCACGTCCTTCGAACTGTCGATGCCTTCGCCGATGAGATAGACGTCCTTGCGGGCCCATTTTTCCCATTCCGGCGGCGCCTTGCCGTCACGGTTGAGGACGATGCCTTCTTCGAAATGCACGTGCACCGGGTGGCTCCAGCCGTTACCGCCGTTCCTTATTTTCCACACTTCCAGGGTGCCGTCGCCGGAGAACCCGGCAGGGGTCGGGCCGTTAGCCAGTTGCGGAGCGGCGCTGATGATTCGAGGGTCCATTTGGAAGCCGAAACCGCCGTCGGTCTTGATGGTCCAGGGTTGTTCGTCGGTACCGTCGGAGCGACCGAAAGTGAACTCGCGATGCCGCGCCGCCTTGAGCGTGGCCTGCACCGTCGGGTCGTCACGGTTGAGGGTCAGCGGGATCATGGTCTTGCCGGCCGGTTTGCCCGGTTTGGCGGGTTCGTAGTCGGCGGGGTTCATGCTCACGTCCTGGCCGGCATAAGACTGGACCACCAGCTGCATGAACTTGCCCACCACCGGGTCGCCGGCGTCCCATTCCAGCCCTTTGCTGCCCAGCTTGAGCAGCGCTTTGTACTTCCCGGACAGCACATCGGCCAGGCTCAGCGGTACAGGCTCTGGACCCTTGCCGTTCTGGTGTTCCATCAGGTTGACGAAGTACAGCTTGTCGCCGGTCTTGATCCCGTATTTTGAGAAGTTGACGATGATGTCGAAACGCTCGGCGATGCCCTGGGTGGGCAGGATGGCGTTGTGGTCCTGCAGGTCGCCGTCAGCGTCCAGGTCCATGCTGCCGTCGAACGGCACGGCGTGTTCCATGAGGTTGCCGTCGTTGGCAATCATGTGGAACGGCACGCGGGTATAGGACAGACCGGAACCTGCAGGTCCGGGGAATTCGCCGCCGGTGCCAACAACTTCACGCACCAGCGCGATCCTGAAGAAGCGCGACACCGAGCCATTGAGAATGCGGAAACGATAGCTGCGCGCCCGCACATTCAGGCGCGGCTGGTACTGCCAGTTGACCAGGATCTGATCGCCGAGAAAACCATCGGTGTTGAACGGGTTGAACCACAGTTGGCCGTTCTGATCCCAGGCCTTGTCGGCCACCAGCAGGTTGACGTCATAGTCGCGGTTGCCCCAAGGCAACGCCGAACCACTGGGCAGGCGCAGGTTGACGCCGTCTTCGAAGGCTTCGTTACCGCGATCCAGGGCGCTGTAGTAGTTCATCATCGTCGCGTTGCCCTTGTAGACGTTCTGCGCAGTGAAATCGAGCATGTGGTCGTGGAACCAGTGGGTGCTCATGGTTTCGCGCCAGTCGCCACGGATCTTGATGCTGCCGTTGTTGCAGGTCTTGAGGCCCGGCGTGGCATCGTTGACATACAGGGTTTCGCCCGGGGCGCAGGGGAACGCCGCGCGCGGATCCTGAGCGCTGGTG